>SLTB01000193.1 GCA_007130155.1 Pseudomonadales bacterium | reverse complement strand
GTGGCGCCCCTGTGGGAGCGGATTTATCCGCGAATGACCCCGCAAGTCATTGATTTCTCGCAGTCCATTCGCGGCTGAAGCCGCTCCCACGGAGTCTTGCCAACCTTTTGCGACACCCTCTTCAGCCGCGAACGCGACATGCGAGATCAGTCAGCGGGAGTGAGTTCAGGCAGCGTGGCGGTGGCGCCGGTCTCGAGTTGAGCGAGCAGCTGCCGCCGAGCGGGGGCTTCGAGGATGGCGTCGAGACCGTCACGCAACTCCCGCAGGAGGGTCTGCTGGGCGGATGGCAACTGCCCCTCGGTGAGTGCGGATGCGATAGCAGCCCGCAGACCCCGGCTGCTGTCGAGCCGGTCTTCGTCGGTCGTCGGATCGGCCGGCTCGGTCGCATACAGCGTCGTGCCCAGCATGGCCAGGGCATCGTCGAGCAGGAAGCGCTTGGCCTCCTGTTCGCGGGGCAGGGCGTCCATCGGAGTCTGGACCTGCGCCACACTGGGCAACGTGCGCAGGCGCTCGGCGAGCGCGTGGGCTTCGTCGGCATCGGCGAGTATGGACAGGCTGTAGTCGGTGACTTCACCGGCTGACTTCAACTCCGCCAGGGTCGACATGGACTCGGCATCCGGATTGCGCAGAGCCAGAATGCTGTAGTCGAAACGCACGTTACTGGCCTGCCAAGCGGCCAGGACGGCGAATACGGTGGTGATGGCGAAGACCCATCGGTGACGCTGGCTCAGCCAGGAGGCGGTGGGGGATGGGCTGCCGGAAACCGGGTCGGCCAGGGTCAGCGGCCGCGGCCGCCCGAACAGGCCGAAGCAGGCGGGGATCACGCTAAAGGTCAGCAGCAGCGCGATGACCATGCCGCCAGCAGAGATGGCGCGGAGTTCAGCCAGGCTGCGATAGTCCGTGGCCAGATAAGCCAGAAAGCCGATGGAGGAGGTCAGGGTGCACAGGGCGATGGCGCCGCCCACGTGCCTGGCCGCGGCGGCTTCCGGAGCCGCCTGCTACTTAGGCCTGGCCAGTGCTTCCTGGACCCGCAAGGCGTAGTGAATGGCGAAATCCACCCCAAGCCCGAAGAACATCACCAGGAAGATGATGGACAAGGTGGTGAACTGCCCCACGGCCAGCATGGCCCAGGCGAAGCCCATGGCGAGCATGAGGAAGGTGGCCAGGACCACCCGACCGGAACGGACGCCGAAGATCAGCACGGCGGCAAGCAGGATCAGCGCCAGGGTTCCGGCGAGTCCGATGCCGTTCGTCGCAGCCTCCACCTCCTCGTGGGCCAGGGGCACTTCGCCGGTGAGGCGTACCTGAACATCATCGGGCCGGTCGGTCGTGGCGATGGCCGTCCGCAGGCTGTCCATGATGCGGCCGTAAGGCAGCGAGGCCTCGAAGTCGATCTCGCCGCGGACCATGAGGATGGCGTAGTGGGTGGCATCGGCCTGATCGGCACGATGCGCGGCGGGCCGTCCTCATTGCGCAGCAGATAGTCCAGCCGTACAGCCGGCAGCATCTGTGGCAGACGTTTGTGCTTCAGGTTCACTGGCGGCGAGCGCGGCAGCGCTCGCGAGCAGGCCGGCAAGCAGAACGCCTGGAACCCAGCGCAGCAGCCGTTTCAGCCTGCCACACGTTTTTGGGGCACGTAGCGGTAATACTCGATGCCGAGGTCGTCGAAGTCGCTGCGGCTGCCGCAGCCGACGCGATCGATGATGAACTCGGAGCCGGCCACGGTTGTGTGCAGATGGCCACTTTCGTGCAGACATTCGTAGTCTTCCTGCCCAAGATCGTGGGCACCGGTGAAGCTCTCGTCGAGGTGGATGCGCAGGGCGGCTTCCCGCCACTCGGGGCAAACCCGCATGGGCATGGCCTCGGCGGCGTCACCGCTGCCGTAGCCGATGGCCAAAAGCTCACTGCCGGCAAGCTCGCGATTGGATCGGGCAGCCTCCTCCAGGCCGGCGGCAAGCCAGGCTGGCAGTGCTGCAGAGTAGAGATTGCCGACGTCGCGCATGGCTGCGGCGCCGAGTTCGAGCCGCGATTCAACGGCTTCGGCGTGCATCGCGCTCTTGCGGAAGCTGCGCAGCGTCTGCATCGCCAGGGGATAGACGTCATCATCGACCCGGGTTTCGGCGATCAGCGAGAATACTGAGGGGCGTCCACAGAATTCGGCGATCACCGCTTCGGGATCGACGCCGGCGATACGGCAGTGCTCGCCGAGCACAGCCTGATCGACGGCATCGCCGGTGGCGAGGGCATAGAGATAGGCCATGCCGTAGCCGGTCTCGGGCATGCGCTGATAGGGGCGGTGCATGAAAACAGCGCCGAGCGTATCGAGGTAGGCGCGACGGCCACCGCCGCGGCGCTGGAACATGTGCTCCATGGCCATGAGTACGGCATCCACGTAACAGGTGGTGGAGTACTTGCCGTTGAAGACCGGGAAGTCCTTCAGCGGTGTGCCAATGGCGGCGTTCTGGTTGGCAAAGCGGGCAAAGGGCTTACGGAAATCCGGGCCGCGATAGTCGGAGGCACTGCCGGCGCGGGACAGGTCGATCGCAAGCATCGTTGGTTCGGCTTCCAGCAGCATGGCTACCGCGCCGGCGCCTTGGGTGGGTTCGCCGCTGCTCGATCTGGCGTACTCGGCGATGTCGCCGGACACCACCAGGGCCTGCTTGCCGCCACCGTCGAGGGCGAGATAGCGCAGCGCATTCTTGATGGCATAGATGCCGCCCAGGCAGGCGTGTTTGAATTCCGGGACTTCACAATTGCGGGGCAGCAAAGGGCGCCCTTCTGCTGCGAGGCCCTGATTCACCATGCCTTTGACGATGACGGCGCCGGCCGAGTTGTCGGTGCTGCTTTCGGTGCCCAGGGCCAGGAACCCGATCCGGCTTGGATCCAGATCGTACTGGCGGATCAACCGCATGATGGCCGTTGCGGACATGGTGTAGACGTTCTCGCCCGGGCCGCGCATGCGGAAGCTGTGACCGACGACGGTGCGGATCTTGTCCCAGTTCTCGCTGGTCCAGTCGCACCAGGATTGCAAATTGACGCGGTAGGGCGGCAGGTAGGCCGCGATGCCGCTGATACCTATGGCTTGCGTGGTCATGAATCCGATCCCGTTGCCGATCCAGTTACATAGACGCGCCCATGCCAATGGGCACGCTGGCCTCGCCAGGTCGAGCACGCGGACTGCCAGCTGAAGGCCAGATAAAGCAGGCCGATCACGGGCAGCAGCAATGCCCAGAATGGTGCACACCCATAGAAGCGAAGGGTGGGCAGATAACTCAGGCTCATCCCGGTCCAGGCTAGCAGGCCCAGTACGGCAGCGTCGCCGCCCACGATCAGCGCCAGTAAGGGTACGACGAATGCGAGCAGCATCAACACCGTGCATATGGCCAATGCGGCTGCTGAATTGCCTGGCTGGGTGAACGCCGTACGGCGGACCATGGCAGCCAGGGTCTCGAGATTCTGGGCCGGGCGGGCACTGACCACAGCCCTTGATACGCCGAGCCAAAGCGGCCGACCACTGGCTTTCACCTCCCTGGCCAAGGCGCAGTCGTCGATGAGTTCCCCCCGAATTCGGCTGAACAGATCGCGTTCATCGATCGGGGCCGTGGGCAGCAGCACACAGCCGCCGGCGGCTGCAGCGACGCCCGAATGGCGGCGATTGACCAGTTCCAACGGATACAGCAGGCGGAAGAAATAGATGAACGCCGGCATCAGCAGGCGTTCCCAGAAATCGCTCATGCGCAGGCTGGCCATGATGGCGACCAGCCCACCTCCCTGATCTTCGAGCTTGGCCCGCAGGGCTGCCACCGTGCCGGGAGCGGGGCGAATGTCGACATCGAGCAACAGCGTCAATGGACGCCGGCTGTGGCCATGTGCCTGTTGCAGCGCCCAGAACTTCCCGGTCCAGCCGGCGGGGCGTGATGATCCGTGAATGACCGTTACCGGCGCACCAGCAGCGCGGACAATATTGGCGGTGTGGTCCCTGGACTCGTCGTCGACCACGACCACGGTGATTTCCGGGCCCTGGGCGAGTACCGCGGCCAGGGTCCCGTCAAGCAGGGAGGCTTCATTGCGGGCCGGGATCAGCACTCTCACGTCCGCCAGTGAGTCAGTTGTTGACGCCTGCGTTGCTGCTGGCACGAGCTGTTCCCTCAAGCGCCAGGGTTGCCAGGGAAGCAGCAGGACGGCCAGCCAGCAGAGAGCCGAAGCCCCCGGCAACCAGATCATCCGCGAACCTCGTCAACGGCAATGCGCGGGGTGTCGTCGGCCGCCGGACCGGCGGCATCGTGAACTTTGACCAGCGGCATTTCTGGAGCCTTGGGGCTGTCGAGATCCGGTCCCTTGAGCATGACCTTTAAGGCATGCAAAGGTTTGCGGAACGTGTCCTCTACGGCTGTGCCTTCGTAGCCGCAGTGGGTCATGCAGTTGTTGCACTTGGGATTGCGGCCGACACCGTAGGCATCCCAGTCAGTGTTGTCCATGAGGTCGGCGAAGCTGTCGGCGTGGCCCTCGTCCACCAGCAGATAGCAGGGGCGCTGCCATCCGAAGACGTTGTAGGTGACGCTGCTCCAGGGCGTGCACTGATAGGTCTGGTTGCCGGCCAGAAAGTCCAGGAACAGGCCGGACTGATTGAAGCGCCACTTTTTCTGGCTCTGGCCCTGGGCCTTGCCCTTCACCTGGCGTTCGCGGCCGAGCCGGAAGATGTTACGGAACAGTTCCTTGGAACGGGAGCGGGGCAGGAATACGTCCTGACGGGGGGGCCGCTCGTAGCTGTAGCCTGGGCTCACGGTAATGGCCTCGACGCCGAGCTCCATGGCGTAGTCGAAGAAGTCTGCCACCTCCTTAGGGTCTTCGCCGTTGAACAGGGTGCAGTTCACGGTCACCCGATGACCGAGATCCAGTGCCTTGCGGATGGCGTGGACGGCGACGTCGAAAACGCCTTCCCTGCAGACGGATTCATCATGGCGCTCACGCAGGCCGTCGAGATGCACCGAGAAAGTGAGGTAGACCGAAGGATCGTATTCCTCGAGCTTCTTCTCGAGCAGCAGGGCATTGGTGCACAGGTAGACGAAACGTTTGCGGGCCACCAGGCCGCGGACGATCTCGGGCATCTCACGATGAATCAGAGGCTCGCCGCCAGGAATGGAGACGACGGGTGCGCCACATTCATCAGCAGCGGCCAGCGCCTGATCCACGGACACCCGGCGCCTTAAGATGTCGTCTTCGTAGTCGATCTTGCCACAGCCGGCACAGGCCAGGTTGCACTGGAATAAAGGTTCGAGCATGAGCACCAGGGGATAGCGTGACTGGCCTTTGAGTTTCTGGCCGAGAACGTAGCTGCCAACGCGTAGCTGCTGGATGAAGGGCACGCTCATGTCCTGGACTCCAGGCAATGCTTGGGGTGGCACCTTGAGTGCGCGGAGGTCGAGCGGCGAGGCTGTGCATACCGGTTGCGCTGCGTTGGATGCAGCCTGTCTCCGCCAGTCGTACTCACTTTTTCAGGAGCTCGATCTGCCTCATGTATTCGCTGCGAAGCTGCGACCATTCGAGCTTGAACCAGGGTGTGAAGGATTCGGGTTCGGCGGTGAGCTCGGCGTCGAGATCCCCCGGTGCGATCCAGCGCCAGGAGCTGATCTCGTTACGGTTCACCACGGGGTCAGTGTTGGCCGAACCGATGTATACCCAGCACAGCTCGCGTTCTGCGCCAAGATCACCAAAGGTGGCGTGGTAGCTGAATTTGTAAAGAAAATGAAGATCGCTTTGCATGCCGAGCTCTTCTTCGAGACGCCGATCTACCGCTTCGTCCATCGTTTCGTGGCGGCGAGGGTGGCTGCAGCAACTATTCGACCAGTATCCGGGCCACAGCCGCTTACCCGCGGCCCGCTGCTGCAGCAGCAGCCGGCCCTGGGCATCGAAGATGAACAGCGAAAAGGCCCGGTGCAGGATGCCTTCGCCATCGTGGCATCCAGCCTTGTCGAGATAGCCTATGGGCTGGTCGTTATCATCGACCAGGATCAGTTGCTCCGCCTCAGAAGAGACGACGGCGTCACGTTTGGCTGGCTCAGCCAATGGTCACCTCCAGGGCATCGTAGCCCGCGTTGCGCATGGCATCCTGGATCTTGAGACCGACCTCGGGGTCGTCCTCCGGGCATAGCGCGATCATGGATCCGCCACCGCCGCCTCCAGTGAGCTTGGCGCCGATGGCGCCGTGGCTCCGAGCGATTCCGATGAGTTCTTCAAGGGCTGGCGTGGACAGCTGCAGGCCATTGAGGATGCCGTGGCAGAGATTCATCAGTTCACCGAGAGCAAGACTGTCGCCTTCGGTAATGGCATGCATCCCTTCCAGAGTCAGCCGGTCGATCTCGTCGAACAGGCGCTGATAGCGTTCTGGCGCACCTTCCCATGCCCGGCGCACTCCGGCAACGGTCCGTGCCGTCAGACTTTCCTGGCCGGAAATGCCCACCACCATCCGCAGCGGCACTCCGGCTTCCAGGGCCTGGAAGCGTGGGGCACCTTCGCCGCGCTGGTAGAGCATCATGCGGCCGTAGGTGGCCAGAGTATTGTCTATGCCTGAGGGGGTGCCGTGGGCAGCCTGCTCACACAGGAACGCAAGGCGATTGATAGCCTCGTCGTCGAGTCCGAGATGGTAGTGCTGATCCAGTGACCGCATGACGGCCACAGCCAGCGCCGACGAGGCGCCGAGGCCCATGGCCCGGGGCACCTTGGGAAAGACCTCGATGGTCATGTTGCGGCCGCCGAGGCCGAGATCTTCAATGATCCGGCCGAGAACGCGGGCGAAGCCTTCATCGGAGGGCTTCAGACGTTGCTCGAGGCCCCAGCGTGGAATCATGAGACGCACGCCATCGCCGCTGTCCATCACCCTGGCTTCCACGGCCAGCGGCACCGGTGCAGCGATGGCATGACTGCCATAGACTACGGCGTGCTCGCCGAGGAGGATGATCTTGCCGTGGGCGCAGGCCCGCGGCTCGCCGGCGCTGTCCGGGTCGGGACCATGGCCGCTGCGAGTCCCGAATCCGACACCGGGCACGCCACCTGCAGCTTCCTGAATCAGTTCGCTGAGAATTTCCTGAGCCCGCCAGATCTTGATCTCACCGGATTCGATGAGCTGTTCGACCAGGGTTTCGAACAGCTCCGGGGGGGCGCCGGCGGCATTGGCCACGGTGCGGGCATGCAGGGTCATGTGTCCCTGCTGGATACCGTCCGTAGCCAGCGCGCGGAGGGCGGAAAAATTCTGGCCGAGTCCCACTGCCGCCATGACCCCAGCGAGTTCCTGCGCGCTTGATACGCCAAGGATGCGGTGGTTCATGGCCACCGTGCTATTGGACTGCAGCGGTCCGCCGACTGTGCCGACCTTCATCGGCAGTTCGATGCGTCCGACGAGATCGCCGCGCTCGTTGGCAAACCATTCCGTGAGACTGGTGTAGCGACCGTTGCGGGAGGCGTAGGCGTGGGCAGCAGCTTCGATGGCGCGCCAGTCGTTGCCGGTGGCCAGAGCGACCGCGTCGACGCCGTTCATGATGCCCTTGTTGTGAGTCGTGGCACGGTAGGGGTCCACCAGCGCGAAATCATTGGCGAGGATGATGCCATCCCTTACCTGTTCACCCGAGTATCCCTTGCCAGCCAGGTTGGCCAGCGGCACCGTCATCTCCGCACGCGCCAGGGCTCGATCCGTAAGATTGGAGAGGATGCGCAGGTAGACCTGTCCGCCGGTGATGCTTTCGAGAAGCGATGCCACACCCTCGCACATGGTGTTCACCAGGTTGGCGCCCATGGCGTCGCGGGTGTCGACGAGAAGATGTACCACCACCATCTCGCGGCCATCTGTCGGCGCGGTATGGCGATGGACTTCTATGTCGCGGGCACCACCACCGCGGGCCAGCATCTTGGGGTGCAGGCTGTTGGCAAGGTTGACGATCTCTTCGCGATGAGCGAGCACAGCAGCGACCGCCGCGTCCGGATCACGCGGTGCCACGATCTGTACCTGACCGATCAGGATGGGGTCGGTGGCTCCTGCGAAGAAGCCACCGCCTAGCCGAGCGGTCTTCGCCGCCGAGGAAAGGGCCGCGACGATGGAGGGCTCCTCCACCACAAGGGGGATGACGTAGTCGCGACCGTTGATCAGAAAGTTCAGTCCGAGGCCCAGGGGCAACCCGAGTACGCCAATGACGTTCTCGATCATGCGATCGGCGTTGGTGGGTCGAAGCGTATGTTCGCCATTGCGAAGTGCGGCCGCATCAGCGCGGGAGATCAGTCCCCGCTCTTCGATGGCCCGCACCCGCTCTTGTACCGAAAGCCGGTAGAAGTCAGGGATGCGCGATCCGCTGGGCTTCTTCTCGCTCGACTCTGACGCCATGAGGGTCGCACTCCATTGACAATATTGAATAGCCTTCTACGCTTGCAGCATGCATGAACGCAGCGAGTCTCGACTCATCCAATGCAGCGGCGATACCGATGTCACCGCCACCTGCGCCACAGGGCTTGTATGCCACGCTACAGGTTCTGCCGATTTCGAGCAGATGGTCATGCCCGCCTGCGAAAATGGGCAATGATGCCGCATCGGCCAGAGCGCCAAGCAGCTCGGCGCTGCCCGCCAGCGCGGCCACGAAACCTGCGGCATCCGCACGCTCGACAGCAGTCAGCGCAGCCCTGGTCTCGTTGCCCAGCGCGGTGATCAGAAGGGTGCTGTCCGAGTCACTGCGCTCCCACTGACGGTAGCGCTGGACGAACCCGGCAGTGCGGGCAGCCTGCCCGGTCCAGACAAAGCAAAGGGCAGCCTGCGGCGCGGCCATGGTCCTGATGCTTGCCTGCGTGCCCTCGCGATGAAACGCGAACCATCCCCCTCTCCAGGCAGCGGCCACATCGAAGCCGCTTCCGGCTGTCCCCTGTAAAGCGTCGTGGGCGCGGAAGCAGGTCTCCAAGGACAAATGTCCCAGCCGTTCATGTTGCGCCAGCGCGGCGGAGAGGGCAACGCTGACGGCTGCGGAGGAGCCGAGACCAAGCTTGATACCGGCCTGCTGAAGGGCGCGTGAATCGACGCTAAGTGCGAGGGGGGGCGGCTGCGCGCCCAGGGCTCGGGCGGCGCACCAGAGTGCGAGCGCGACCGGAGTCAGCGGTCGCTCCCCAGCATGGATGAAGTCGGCATCGGCGATGGCCTCGGGGGGGGCGTCATCGGCACGCAGTTGCCAGGTCGGGGCGGTCTGCAGGGTCACCCGTACCCGCCTATTCACGGCCATGACCAGGGCAGGCTCGCCGCTGAGTACGGAGTACTCGCCGCTGATCATCATCTTGCCGGGCGCTGATGCCTTCAGTCGCATCGGCCGTCCCATGGGGAAACGATGACGCGTGCTGGACCGCCTAGTCCCGAAGTCAGGACGCGACTGACTCCAGGGACTGAGGCCAGTGCCGCAGCGACTTCGCCCCCGGCTCCCGGGGCGCAGACCGCCTTGACCTGTGGCCCGGCGTCCATGGTGAAAAACACTTCGATACCGTCCTGCTGCATATGCCGAATCCGTTGGAGCGCGGCCATGGTGGCGGCGTTCCAGTACAGCAGAGCAGGGCGGGTGGTTTGCATCACGGCATGCATCTTGAGGCAACTGGATTCGCTGAGGCTGGCCAGCGTTGGAAAATCCCGTTCACTGATCGCGGTGCGAGCCGCGGCTGCGTCAGCAGCGGCGGTCTCCACCCACGCCGGATAGAAGGGGCTTGTGGCGGCAGAGTCGATCATGCCCTGGGTCGAACCCACCGCCTTCGGACCTTCAGCGCAGATGGCCACGGCCACTTCCAGCGGCCAATGCTCTGCAGAGGCGAGGCCGACCGCAGCGACATCCTCGCCCGCAGCACCCGCCGGCAGTTCAGCAAATCCGCCGAACAGGGAGCGAGCGGCGGAAGCCGATGCGGCTCGGGCGATCTTCGAAGCGGTTGTCGGCGACAGATCGAGCTTCAATGCCGCGGAAGCCGCGACCACCAGAGCAGCGAAACCCGACGCTGATGACGCCAAGCCTGCAGCAGTGGGAAAGTCATTGTGGGTTTCGACCCGCGCGCGCAGTCCGGTTCCCGCCAGTGCGCGAAGGGCATCCAGACAGGCCGTAATGCGACGAGCCTGGTTGGAGGTTGGCGCCAGCGTGTTGCCGTTCAAGCACAACGAGTCGGCAGGCAGCATTCCATCGAAACGGACATGTGTCTCCGTGGCCAGGGCATCGAGGGTGATCGATACCGAGGAAACAGCCGGGACGTTCAAGATGGCGTCGGCCTTGCCCCAGTACTTGATGAGAGCAATGTTCGGATGGGCGGCAGCGGTTGTGAACATGTCACCCACTGCGGTCTGACTCACCCGCTTGGCTGCTCCCATTGCTGGAAGAAGATGGTCGTTCAATGGCCCGTCCGTTTCAGACAATGCGATCTTGATGTTGCAAGTATTCCCTGCAGTGCGAAGGATACCTTAAAGACGCGCCCGATCCCGTGTGCTTGGGATCCTGCCCAAAGAATACTTGCCTTTGAGCAGCCAGGCAGGGTGCTCATTTGCGCACAGCACAGCACAACACATCCCTGCACGATGTTCAGCGAGGGTTGCGGCGTGAGCTGGGGCAGAACGCCTCGGGATCGCTTCCTATGGTCTGGGCGGTCAGGTCCACGTTGGCGCGATGCCGGATTCGCGCGATACGCCCTATCGGGTGGCTTCAAGGTTCAAAGTTTGTGGCGTATCGCTCGAGGGTTTTCAGGGCGCGACGGAAGCCGATGCCGGCGCGCAGAAGTTCCGGCAGGGACATGGGATCGCGCAGGAGTCCAGCCAGGGTGCGCCAGGGGGCCAGCTGCCCATCGGCTGTCATGAGGTTCGTCACCCAGGCTGGCAGCCGATGATCGATGCCATCGGAGATGGCCCTGACGCATTGAAAGGGGATGCCTTCCCTTCGGCAGATGGCGGCAATGGTGGCGCCCTCCATATCCACGGCCACGGCTCCGGTCCGCTGTGCCAGCGCCAGTCGTTCCTGGCGGCTGTCTACCGGTTTGCGGACACTTACCAGGCGGTCCAAGGTGCTGTCCAGGGCGGCGCTCTCGAAGAGCTCGCCGCTCTCAGCTGACATGACCTTGGCCGGCCGCAGCAAAGCTCCCGCAGACAGATCCGGGTGAAGAGCTCCGGCCACGCCCCAGCTGACAATCAGGCGCGCAGCGCGTTCGATGCGAAGGAGCAGCCGGTTCAACCGCGAGCGGACGGGAAATAATCGCGTTCCTGGAAGGGTGGCGTAGTGAACAATTCCGCAATATGGGTATGGGTGGGATTGCGCGCTTCCACCTTCATGCTCATGAGGCTGAACAGTGGAACCATGACCGTTCGTGACCAGTACGCGACCTTGCTGAGGTGGAAGGGGAACCAGCGCGGGAGCAGCATGATCTCCACGGGAATGAACGGGACGGCCCGCCAGGGCACTTGGCGGAATTGAGCCAGCATGATGCGGGTTAAGACATTGGCTCTGGCAGCCCCGCCACGAATGAGGATGGTTTGCCGTGCGCGGACCATGTGGGCTGCGGCAGGGTCTTCGCCAGCGAGCTTCAGGGCATAGTAGGCTTTAACAGTGCAGGAAAGATCGACCTCGCCACCGCAATAAAGGGGCCAGCCGCCTTCCTCTGTTTGATTGCGCCGAATATAGCGGGCCATGAGCTGCTGACGCGCGCGATCGATTTCGTCGCAGAAGTGCATCATCAGGATGTACTCGGACGGGATGGTCCAATCGGCTTCCAGTTCGTAGCACCAGTGACCATCTTCGCGCTGCTCGCCGATCAAGGAAGTGCTGGCACGATCGACAGCGCCGACAACATTGTCGAGCAGGTGGTTGTCCTGTTCCGAGCCTGGCGGAACGCCCCTGATCAGGATCTGGCCAAGGTTCGGCTATCTTCATGGCTTTATTGAACTTCCTTGAACTGCCAGCGTGCTTGCAGAAGGCCGTCTCACCGGGACACGCGACTTGCGTCCATGGTCAGACGTGGCGGGTCAGTTGGCCCATCGGGCAGCCCGGCTGCAGCGAAGCGGAACAGCATCCGGAGTACCTTGTCGCTGCGCACCGATACCCGTGTAGCCATCAGGACGGCGGCCACCGCGCGACGCGATACCTTCACGTCATTTGGTGATACGTAGTCTGGATGGGCGCGGACCTTGCGCAGCGTCAAAAGCGCCAGTCCGACGGCCCAGAGACAGAATCGCCGGATGCCTGTCTCCTCAGGGGGAATCATCAGGGTGTAACGCATGGCGTTCTGCAGGTGGCCGTGGGCAATGGCGATGAGCTGGTCCATGCCGACGCGGAACCGAACGCGATTGTGATCGGGGGCGAGCTGGTCGAGGTCGTAACCGGCGGCGGCAAACATGTCCCGGGGCAACCAGCAATAGCCGCGGGCGTGGTCGTCCCAGACATCCTTGATGATGTTGGTCATCTGCAAGCCCTGGCCGAATGACGCGGACAGGTCGTAGAGGCTCTGTCGCTGCTTGCCTATCGTGGTGGAGTGTTCGCAGAACAACTCCGTGAGCAGTTCGCCAACCACGCCAGCGACGTGGTAGCAGTAGCGGTCGAGTTCCTTTAGATTGGCCAATCCTCCGGCTTTGTCTGCGTGTTGATATTCGGGCATGCCCCGGCACATCTTGATCACGCAAGTGCGAATGGCGCTGCGCTGCGCGCGGGTGAGGCGGCGATGGATGGCCACCACGCGTGGCGTGTCTGCAACCAGGGCCCGTTCCTTGGCACTGGTGGCATCGCTGAGATGGGCGCTGCCCCGCTCAGCGAACACCTTGGCGCAGCGATCCTCGGCGAGAACGGCGATCAGGTCGTCGTGCAGAGCCTTGCGGAGGTCCTCGTCCAGTACGGGGTCATCCTCGATGGTATCGGCGATTCGGCACAGCAGATAGGCATTGCCCACCGCGAGCTCGAGGTCTGCCGGCAGTTCGGGAATCGTCAGTGCGAACGTTCGGGATACATCCGGCAACACGCCCCTCTGATAGGCGAGATCCGGTCCCTGGTCCACATCTCCCATGCGTCTCTCCCTGAGCGGATGCTTTGGCTCAGTGAGCACGACACGCTCATTGGGCCCTGACCCGCTGCATACAAAAAACCACCTGCCCGCCCCTCGAGGCAAAAAGGTGATTGTCACCTCCGTCATTGTACAAGAGCAGGCTCTTGACGGGTGTATCGAGTCGTGGCTGGCTGCCGAGGGCTGTCAGCTGCATGCTGAGACTGAGCCATTCATGGCTCAGTGATCAGACTGCCAGAGCGGATTTTCGTCTACCGATTGGCGGCTTGGATTGTGGTCGGATGCGCTGATTGTCCGAGTCATGGACGAGGTTGGCGTTACTCCAGGCGACGAACTCGGGTCGACCGGATGCCTTCGGCACTGAGCATATGGCTGCCGAACAAAGTGCGGCTGATGCGCACTTCGGCACCCTCCTCGTAGCGGGCACGCCCCGGCTCGATCTCGGTCCAGATCTGGCCGTTCTGAAGGTGAAATACCCATTCGCCACGGGGGCGTTGCTCCAAGCGCTTCAGGCTGCTTCGGATAGTCCGGTCGGCTGAGGGCCCTGGTGTCGGGCCTGCATGCGGGCCTGTGACGCCGTCATCCGACCGGCCATTTTCTGGAGGCGTGGCTGTGCCGCGGCTCACGGTCGGGGTGTCGTTGACGGTGCTGCGCGCGAGGCGATCGAAGCAGTCCAGACGACGCAGGGCGCTTGGAATCTCGAGGCAGTTTCTCAGATCGAGGCGCAGTCCTGAGTCTGCGGGCGGCTCGCTGGCCAAGCTGTACGTGGCTGCGGTCAGAGGCCACAGTAACGACAGAAGCAGCATGCTATGAATAGGAGCGGAACCGCGCATGTTCTTCGCCCGCATGAAATGAACCTAGAAAAAGAGGGCGGCCGTAGCCGCCCCCGTTTCACGTCGCGCCACGGGCGCTACGGCTCACAGTTGCATGGTATAGCGTGCGTACCAGATAGCACCACGAGGATCGTGGACGAAGGGATCGAAGCCGCCATCGAAGTTCAGTTTTGGCGGTGTCTTGTTGAAGATGTTGTTGCCACCTATGCTGATCCGGCTGCCCTCCGAAGCAATCCCCATCGCCGGCAGTTCATAGCTGTACTGCAGGTCGAAGGTGGTCATGCTGCCGATCTTGCGGTTCTGAGGGTCGATGCCCAAGGATGTGGCCCGCAGCAGGCTGCCCACGTTGCCGGCGGGGTCAGCGCCCTGGTCGTCCTCGTAGCTGTCGATATAGCGCATCATCACGAAGGCCGAGTGGCGATCCTTGCTCCAGGCCAGCGAGGTGTTGACCCGCCACTCCGGCAGACTTCGGCCCACAGAGTTGCCGAAGTTGCGCGAGCCGATGCCGTCGATTTTTTGTCCCTGTGGATTGGTCAGATCATAGGTGCGCATCCATGAGCCTTGAACGGCGGGCGTGAACGATCCCATGTTGTCGGTGAACAGGGTGTAGCTGACGTTGAAGTCGATGCCGTCGACCTTCAGCTGCTGGGCGTTGATGAAGGAGTTCTGGACGCGCAGGAGCTGCAGGCTGTCACCGCGAACGACTTCAGGAATGCCATCGCTGATGGTAGCGACGCCGCCACCGGTCTGGATGCCGCAGGCAGCCGGGTCGTTGACGTCGCCAACGTCGTTGAGCCCATTGGGGCAGCGTGCCGCAATGTCGCGGGTGAGCAATTCCTCGAAGCCTTCCCGGGTGATCAGGTCATCATAGTCGTAGTTGAAGTAGTCGACGTCGACGCGCAGGTTGGCCAGCGGTCCGTCCGTAGGGGCATAGGACAGGCCGATGTTCCAGACGGTGGCCTCTTCGGGGTTGAGGTCGACGTTACCGCTGGTGATGATGGGCCTGAAGGCCAGCGATGTGCCACTGAAGTCCTCATCGCCGATGTTAAGCAGCTGGGTGCTCTGGCCGAAGCGCTGCAGCAGCGATCCCACCCGGAACGAGGTGCCCCAGGATGCCCGCAACGTAAGGTCGTTCGTGGCCCGCCAGAGCGCGGAGATCTTCGGATCCAGGGTGTCGTCACCGAGTTCGTCGAAGTTTTCATAACGCAGCGCCATGCCGAGGTCGAAGGTCTGCGTGACGGGGATCGCGAGTTCGACGAATCCGGCGTAGATGTCCTCCTGCCCGGTGAAGTCTGCGGCACCGAAGATGAAGGAGTAGTTATTGGCATTGGAGTCGGCGTCGGCATCGAAGAACACCTTGTCCTGCCGCCACTGGAAGCCAAGGGCCATGCCCAGCGGCAGTCCGTTGGGCATTTCCATGACGTTGCCGGTGATCACGAAGTCCACCACACGGGTGGTGGTTTCAGTGAAGGTGCGGATTTCACCGACCATCCACTCCAGCATGTCGACGTCGTTGCGCAGCATCGGGTCGTCCTGCCGCGTTCCGTCTGGCTGGACCAGGGCGCTGCCAAAGGGGTTGAAATAGAAACAGTTGCCGGTGCCCATGTTGCCGCTTCCGGCAGCCCCCGTCAGTGAGTTGCACAGGGGGCCACCGAGTCCATTCAAGGCCAGTTCAAGCTGCTGCTGGCGGGTGTAGGTGTTGCGACCCTCGTTTTTGCGCTTGCCGAACAGGAACGACAGGTCGTAGGTCCAGCCGTCGATGAACTCCAGATCGCCACGTAGCCCGGTTTGAATCCGATGCTCGGTGGTGAACTCCCTTGTGTCGGTGTCGATGGGCCGGTCTGCGAAGGATGAATCTGGCGCGCCGCCTAGTACCCGACCAAAAAACGTTACCGAAGGAACAGTGTCTGGATCAGTAAGATCTATTCCGAACGGATTCCCGATGGCATCTAGGCCGGCTTGCCGGCGTGCAAGGTCGTTTTCCAGTCCCGGGTTTCCCCTTCTTACCTGTGGAAAACGTACAAGCGGGAACAGAGAGTTTCCGCGACGAAACTTCTGGTCCGCGAATCGGAACGAGCCGTAGAACTCGTGGTTATCGGTGAGGTTGTAGGTGCCGCTGACGTGGGTCAGCAGCCGCTGTTCTTCGCCGACGAGGTTGAAGTGTGGCGAAAAGTCATAGATACAGGCACCGAGTCCCTCCAAGCCTCCGACTTGACCTGTTAGTGGCGAGCGGAACGATTGGCCATTGGCCAATGCGCCGGCCGCGTCACAGTCCAGGTCGCCCGCAATTGCCCCACCAAGGCCGGTTACCACGCCACCGGCTACCAAATGCGGAATAAATTGTGGAGCACCTGGTCCACCTGCCAAGGTGGTCCCCGGTTGCCCGAGCGTCGAGACGCCCGAGCCACCGAAATCACTGAAGCGGTCCTTGATCTGCAGGCCGTTGCGGTCAAGGTACTCGGCGGAGACCACCAGGTTGCCGCGGTCACCGGCGATGCCCCAGATACCGCTCAAGGTCAGGTCGTCCTGTTTCCGGGTCTCCTGGTCGGTCCGATAGTCCAGTTGAACCTCGAAGCCCTCGAAGTTCTGGCGCGTGATGACGTTCACCACGCCGGCGATGGCGTCGGAGCCGTACAGGGCTGATGCGCCATCCTTCTCAGGACGGCCGATAGGGGCCGTCCGCGCCCGGTGCTTTGTCTCCCTACCCGATTCGAAGGAAACCCGAGCACCTGTGTACTGTCAAGTCCACCCTGGCGTTTTCGTGGGGGCGTGTGCGGCGCGCGCGGCTGCGCTGGGGTTGGCCGCAAGGAGAATGCTTTTTATCGCCCCGGCCATGTCACGGTGGCAAACCCTTGGTATGGCTGCGTTTGGATTCAGGTTGCGTTTTGCCACGTTCACGAGTGCAGGCTTGTACACTTGACATCAACCGGACCATTGACGATCCTTCGACGGGCCCGATGAAGGCATTGCGGGCATCCGCAAGAGTCCTCGTGGAGGGGGGCTCCTCCAGGTTCGTTGTAGATCGCCCAGCCGCGTGCTAACGGTCGCAACGAAAAAGCTTGAATCAGGCACAAATAATGGTCATGACCGGGGAGATCACTATCCTGCCCGTCCTTGTGGGATGTGATTGCCGCTTCAGCCTCCGGACCGATCCGGTTTCCATCCAACCGACTCGCAGGTAGCAGATGAAGAAGCATCGACTCAAGACGGTTGCGCTGACCGCTGTTCTAGCGGTGGGTGCAGCAGGCGGTCCCGCTGTGGCCAGCCAGCTCGACACCATCCTTTCGACGGCCAACGAGGTCCACGATCAGGCCCGTCGGTCCCAGGTCCGCGTTGACCAACTCAGTGACGAAGCCAGAAGGCTCCTGCAAGACTACCGGACTGTGCTCAAGGAGATTGACGGTCTGCGCGTCTACAATCGCCAGCTCGATCGACAGATTGCCGCCCAGGAGCGGGAAAAGACCGATCTCAACGAATCCATCGAGACCGTGACCCTGATCGAGCGTCAGGTCATGCCGCTGATGGTCCGCATGGTCGACGGGCTCGAGCAGTTCGTGAGCCTTGACGTGCCTTTCCTGCTCGGCGAGCGCGAAGCACGTGTGGAGCGCATTCGTGACCTGCTTGATCGCGCGGATATCGAGGTCGCCGAGCAGTTTGGGCAGATCCTCAACGCCTACCAGATCGAGAACGAGTACGGCCGCACGATGGAGGCCTACACCGATGAGATCGAACTTGATGGCCGTACCCTCGTGGTCGATTTCCTTCGAATGGGCCGTGTGTCGCTGATGTACCAGACCGCAGACGGAGCCCGTAGTGGCGTCTGGAACCAGCAGGAGCGTCGCTGGCAGGAGCTGCCGGCTGCCTACACCACGCAGATCCGCAACGGGATTCGGATGGCTCGCCAGCAGATGGCGGTTGACTTGGTCTCACTTCCTATTCCCGGCCCGGTGGAGGCGTCCCGATGAGCATGTTGAAGTCGCTTGGCAAGATCGCCTTTGGCGCTGTGCTGGCCATGGGCTTGACCCTGCCGGTCGCCCATGCCCAGGAATTCGAGATGCGCCGCGCGGAGAATCTGGATGAGTTGCTCCGTCTGGTTCGTGACCGCGCCTTGTTCGAGTCGGAAGTCAATCGGGAGCGTGAGCGGGAGTTCACGCAGCGCCGCGACGACCAGCGTCAACTGTTGGAAGACGCACGTCGCACGCGGACCCAGGAGGAGCGGCGGTCTGAGCGCCTCGAGGCGACCTTTCAGGAGAACGAGCGCCTGATCGGCCAACTCCAGGAGCAGCTCGACGCTCGGCTCGGGACGTTGCGGGAATTGTTTGGTGTGCTCCAGCAAGTGGCTGGCGATACTGTCGGCGTTTTTAATGGTTCTATCGTCAGTGCCCAGTTTCCGGGACGTGCAGATGAGATCCAGGAACTGGCCCAACGGATGGGGCAATCGAGCCGACTGGCCTCGATCGAGGAGATCGAAGGGCTTTGGATCGCACTGCAGCAACAGATGACGGAAACCGGCAAGGTGGTGCGGTTCCCCGCCACCGTGATTGAGGTGGACGGCGAGCGCCGCGAAACCAACGTGGTCCGAGTCGGTGACTTCAACCTGGTGGCCGATGGTGGTTATGTCAACTTCAATCCGGACACGCAATCCATTCTGGCGCTGCCGCGTCAGCCTTCAAGCCGCTTTGCGAACACGGTACGCCGGCTCGAAGCGGCCAGCCCAGGTGACATGGTGCAGTTTGCGGTGGATCCCACTCGCGGTTCGCTGCTGTCCCTGCTGATTCAGGGTAAGACCATTCCCGAACGCGTGGATGATGGTGGTCCAGTCGGCTATACCATCATCTCACTGGGTATCATCGGTGTGTTGATCGCCATCTGGCGGTTCATCGACCTGATGCTGATCAGCACCAAGGTGAGCGCGCAAAGAAAGAACCCGGATGCACCGAACACCAACAACCCGCTTGGTCGCGTTCTCAAGGTCTATCAGGACAACAAGAATGTGGGTGTGGAGACGCTGGAGCTGAAGCTCGGCGAAGCCATCCTTGGGGAAACGCCGAAATTGAGTCGCGGTTTGGGGCTCGTTCAGGTGATCTCGGTGGTGTCCCCGCTGATGGGTCTGCTTGGTACGGTTATCGGGATGATCCTCACGTTCCAGGCCATAACCCTGTTCGGTACTGGCGATCCGCAGACCATGGCTGGCGGTATTTCCACCGCCCTCATGACCACGGTGCTCGGCCTGGTTGTGGCCATTCCCACCGTGCTGTTGCATGCCATTCTGAGCACGCGGGCCAAGTCGATCACCCATGTTCTCGAGGAACAGAGTGCGGGCATGATCGCGGAGGCCGCTGAGCGCTCCGGTCGGTCGCTGGGTTGACGCCATGCTGTTTCTGACGGAGATCTACTACACCATTGTGACGTTCATGGAGCGGGGCGGTCCGATATTGCCGCTGATTGCCTTGCTCACCTTCGTGATGTGGACATTGATTTTCGAACGTTTCTGGTATTTCCAGATGGAGCACAAGGCGCTGGTCCGGAGCATTTCGGACAAGTGGGAAGGGCGGCCGGAACGTAACTCCTGGTCCGCCCACCAGGTCCGCGAGGCCCTGGTGTCCGAAGCTTCGGGAAAGATCTCCGGTTCCCTTCCCTTGATCCAGACCATGGTCGCTTTGGCGCCTTTGCTGGGTTTGATGGGTACGGTGACCGGCATGGTCGCGGTCTTCGACGCCATGGCGAATCAAGGCGGAGACGCACGGTCCATGGCGGCCGGTGTCTCCATGGCCACGATTCCGACCATGGCGGGCATGGTGGCGTCCCTTTCCGGGGTGTTTGCCACCACCGTGCTGCAGCGCCGGATCGACTACGAAACCGAGCTGGTTGAAGACCATCTCACTTTGGATCACTGACCATGTGCATTTTGTGGTTCATGTTGTGGCTTGACGGAAGGAGCATCTGATGCGGCGTTCCATGGCACGATTCTCGCGCCGCGATGAAGAGGCCGAGATCAACCTCACGCCCATGCTCGATGTCGTCTTCATCATGCTGATCTTCTTCATCGTGACGGCGACGTTCATCAAGGAACCTGGGGTAGACCCGACGCGGCCAGATGCGGAGACCGCAGAGCGTCGCCCCGGTGTGGCGATGCTGGTGGGCATCACCGCCAATAACGAAATATGGATCGACAATAACCGGGTGCAGGCCCCATCCGTCCGTGGCATCCTCGAAAGGTTGGTGGCGGAGAACCCGATGGGGGGGCTCGTTGTCCAAGCAGATAGAGGTGCCAAGAATTCGGTGCTGATGGAGGTTCTGCAGTCGGCACGGGCCGCAGGTATCGAGCGCATCGCCGTGTCGACTGAAGACTAGGAGGTTCCACCCATGATAGTGAGATACCTGGTTGGCCTGGTCCTCGCGGCATTCGTCACGCTGGGCCTTTTCTATCTCATGCACTGGCTCATCTACACCGATGAGACCGGTCTCACCGATCCGCCTTCCGGACGACTGGTGGATTTCGTGCGCGTCGAGCAGGAAGAGACCGTTCAGCGCCGTGATCGCAAACCGGAACCGCCGCCGCCACCGGATGAGCCACCACCGGATATGCCTGACGTTCAGTTCGACACCCAGGTGAGTGCAGTCGGCATCGATATTGGATCCGTCTCCATGGATACCGGAGTGTCCATCGGTGCTGGCCGTGGCTTTCAGACCGATGGCGATTACCTTCCCATCGTTCGGGTCGAGCCCGTCTATCCACGTCGGGCGCTGACCCGCGGCATTGAAGGTTACGTTTTACTGGAGTTCACTGTGACGGAGACGGGTTCGGTGTCTGATCCCGTTGTGGTGGAAGCCCAGCCCCCCGGAATTTTCGATCGGGCCGCCATTCAGGCCGCTCTGCGGTTTAAATACCAGCCGCGGGTTGTCGATGGCCAGCCCATTGCCGTGGCCGGGGTCCGGAATATGATCACGTTCG
>SLTB01000240.1 GCA_007130155.1 Pseudomonadales bacterium | reverse complement strand
AGTCGATCCAATCTGGAATTCATCACCAGAGCAGGTCAGGCTATGCAGTATCCGCTCGGCCCCGAGGCGGACTTACACAAGATCGGGGTGGGCGGGTCCAACGGAACCGGGGGGCAATACAGTGGAGCAGGCGTTTCGCGATCTTTGCGACCTCCAAGTGTGGGTAGAAGGTTATGAGCTGGCCTATCGGATGGCGAGCGACAATCTTCGACTGGGATTGAACGTGGTCTCCGACTCATGCAACCCCATCGCGCTCACTCGCAGCGCATGGTTTCAGTTGGCGAGGGATGCTGGCGCCGTGATATGCAACATCGAGGTTGTCTGTAGGGATTTGGAAGAACACCGCCGTCGGGTAGAATCCCGCACCGCACAAGTGCCCGGCCTGAAGCTACCCACCTGGGCCGACGTGACGCGCAGGGACTATGAACCCTGGCAATCGTCGGATCGGCTGGTCATCGATACGGCTGGGCAGACCATCGACGAAGCTGCATCGTTACTGCTGAGCAGGCTGGCAGTCCTGAATGACGGTTGAAAGGCTGGCTGTTGGCGGACATCCATTCGATGCTTGCCACCCTGGAAGGGGCATGGTGCGGCGGCCGCTCCAACTTCGATCTCGTCACCCGCTCGATTCCGCGGGCAGTCGGGGCCGCCCCTGCTGTGCGAAACTAGGCGGCAGGATCAGCCGAGAGGAACGCATCATGACCACTGTCGCGAGAAAGTCATCTTCCGTCGAAGCATCGCCGGAGGCCATCCGAGCCAAGCGCAAGCGTGACGTGGCCTTGGGTTACCGTCTGCTGGCCGCCAACAAGTGGGGCGATGCCGGCGACGGCCACATCAGCGCCCGCGATCCGGAGCGGACCGACTGCTTCTGGACCTTGCGCTACGGTGTCTCCTATCACCGCGCCAAGGTCGAGCATCTGGTGCTCGTGGGCCCGGACGGTGAACTGGTGGAAGGCGAGGGGCCGCTGAACATGGCCGCCTATTACATCCACTACCCCATCCTGCGCACCCGTTCCGATGCGGTCAGCGCCACCCACGTCCATACCGGCTGGGGTACCCCGTTCTCCTCCGAGGCGCGGCTGCTCGAGCCCATCACTCAGGAAGCTTGCGTCTTCTTCGAGGACCACGCCCTCTTCGACGATGAGGAAGTGCAGGTGCAGAGTGTCGAGGCTGGACAGCGCATCGCCGATGCTTTGGGCAGTCATCGCGCGATCATCCTGCGCAATCACGGCCTGCTGACGGTCGGTGACCGAGTGGCCGAGGCGGTCGGCAGCTTCATTCAGATGGAACGGGTGGCTGAGGCGCACGTGAAGGTACGTAACCCCAAGCCCATCTCTCCTGATGCGGCGCGCTTCGCCAAGGAGGACCTGCTGCGTCTGGGCACGGGCCGTAGCGCCTTCTGGTCCATGGTCGACCGCCATGTGGGCGACCTCAACGTGGTGATGTGAGCACGACGCTGATGTATGGGCAGAAAAAGCTCTCCGGGCCTATTGCGGCATGGCTGGCCATAGGGGATTCGTCCCGATCATGAGACACGATCGGCGACCTCGTTTCGCCCTGCAGTGGTGGCTGACCATGGCATCGGCAACGCTGTTTTTCGTGTCGGTGACGCTGGTGGTGGCACACCTACTTGGTGGGCGGGAGGGGCCGCCGCTATTCCTCTGGGTGCTGGCCGTCACGATGATCGGCGATCTCGTCGTGGCCCTGTGCTATGAAGCCATTGCGCCGACGCGGGTGGTGGTGACTGCAGGTGAGCGTGACAGCAAGCACGATCTCAGCCGCGAGATCGGTGTGGCCTTTGACGGCTTCGAGGAATCCATGCTCGGACGCGTCCGGGTGCGGGGAGAACTCTGGCTGGCGCGGCATGTGGAGGATGACGAAGCGCGGCCTCGACGTGGCGATCAGGTACGCATCATGGCCCGCAACGGCCTCATTCTGCTGGTGAAGGTGGCCTCCTCTCGCTAATGAGGTAATGGGATGGCCGCTTTGGATCCGGCCCATTCAATCTCAGAGGCGGGCTCTGGCATGGGTTCGCCGCAGGATTTCGCCGAGATGCGTAGTCAGGGGAAGGTGGTCAGTTGGCAGGATGATCGCGGTTTCGGATTTATCGTTCCGGAACCGGCGGGTGAGCGGATTTTCGTCCACATCAGATCCTTTGCCAGCTGGAATCGGCGCCCGGTAGTGGGCGATTGCGTGACGTTCGCGACCCGGCTCGACAAGCAGCGCCGCCCTCAGGCGGTCGAGGTCAGATTGGTCGGTTCAGCATCGCCAGGGCTTCGGGCCTCGGTTTCGCAGCTCGCAGCAACGCTGCTTGCGCTGGGTTTCCTTGGGCTTATCGCAGTCCTTTGCGGCCTCGATCGGGTCAAGCTCGAGGTGCTTGGACTGTATTTCATCGCCAGCGCGGTCACGTTTTTCGCCTATGCTCTGGACAAGTCGGCCGCGCGCGGGGGGCGCTGGCGGACCCCGGAGAGCACGCTACAGGGTCTGGCCCTCATGGGCGGCTGGCCCGGGGCTCTGCTGGCGCAGCATTGGCTGCGCCACAAGTCGAGCAAGCCGCGATTCCTCGCGCTGTTCTGGCTGCTCGTGGTGGTCAATGTGGTTTTGCTGCTGGCAGCCCATCAGTAGCTGGCACCGTAGGGAGGCTCTGGACTTGGTGCGCCCCGCTCCGATCGGCCGATTTCGTCACCCAGCCCCACCGCGCGCCTCAATCGGACGTCGAATCGGCCTGGACTGGGGAGCGTCTCGCATGCTCCAGCCCTACTGCGCAGACTCCTGGCGTTGGCCATTCCTGACTGCGTTGACGCACAGACGCTCGACGCCCATTCCGGTATACGATCTACTGTTATTCTGCCCTGCAAACCGCACAACGCTGCAGGTTGCTTCGCCAGCCTGCCATGGAGCGGTTTCGCGGTCACGTTGCCGTCGAGTCCATCACTGTCGTGAATATCTTGTGCTTCGTTCGTCTAATCGCCTGCTTTGGCCTGCTGTGGGTGGCTGCCGCGGCCGCGGCCAGTGCGCCCAGTGGGGAGGATGGCGGTATCCCGGAGCGGGACGTCGGAGAGCGTCAGGCGGACCAGGAAGAGCTCATGGAGCGCTACTGCCGGGACGAATCCGAGCGTCCGCTGAGCTGGCTTGACCGCTCCCACTCCTACATCAGTGAACGGCTGTGCGAACCGGCCGCCTGGTTCGATGGCTTCTTTGGCGATGCGCGTTCCTTCGAGGAAACACCCGTCGGCACCTTCATCCGCATCCGCAACTCTGCCGAGTGGGACCAGGATCGCGGCTTGAGCCATGGCCTGCGGGTCCGTGCCAGCATTCTTCTCCCCCGTATCTCTGATCGTTTTCGTCTGTTGGTGAGCCGCGACGAGGACCTCTCCGGTGAAACTCGTGATGAAGCGTCACTGCGTGACGGCAGTGACCGGACGCGCCTCGGCCTGCGCTTTATCGCCAGCGAGCGCAGCCGTTCCCAGCTCGATTTCGATGGCTCGATACGGGTGGACGGCGGTGGTCTCAACCCGGAGATCCGCAGCCGCTATCGCTTTGTGTACGGATTGACCGACCGCACCTTGATGCGGGCCACGCAATCGGTGTTCTGGCAGCGTGAGGACGGTTTCGGGACCACCTCTCGCCTGGATTGGGAGTGGCTGCAAAGCCGTGACGGCCTGCTGCGCTGGACGGGGCAGGGCACCTACTCTGAGGGGTCCGACGGAGTGGACTGGCGTTCCTCGGTCGTAGCCTTTCGGCAGCTCGACGCCCGCTCCGCGTTGCGCGGCGAGATCGGTACTTTGGGCTACACCAAACCGAGCTTCGAGGTGGAGGAGTACTTCGTCGCTTTGCGCTACCGCCGGCAGTTCCTGCGGCGCTGGCTGTATTACGAATTGCAGCCGGAGCACGCATGGCCGCTGGACGACGTCACCGGCAAACGGCGTTCAGACTGGCGTTTCGCGCTGACTCTCGAGGTGCAGTTCGAAAATGAGTCGTCGCGTCATCGCCGCCTTGAACGCTATCTGGGCGACGATGCTGATAAAGAAGCCTGGGACGAGGCGGACCGGCCAGTGCCTGCAGAAGCCCCGGGAGAGCGCGCCGTCCTCGATCCTGTGCTGGACCTCAATAGCAAGAACGAGAAAGAAAACCACAATGACAACGACGACTGATCACACACCGCTGACCGCGATGGTCACATGTCCCGAGTCCGATTCAGCTGCTGCGCCATCTGTCGCGTATGCCCTTCTTCGATGTCGATCACCCGGGCGATCAACTCCTCGAGCTCTGAGGTGTCTGCGCGCGCCTGAAGCTGATGAAACTTGCCCATGACATCGTTGTGGGCGGAAAACAGGGCCTGGCTCAGGGCAGCCAGATCGACGTGACCTCCGCTGATTTCAACGATGGCGTCCGGTGCCTGTGGAGGCTGCTCCAGCCAGTCGTAGACCCAGGTTTCAAGCGCCTTCGTATCGCTTTCTTGGATGAGACCGGCGACTTGCTCGGCCATCTTCTGCTCATGGGTGATGGCGTACTCGACGAACAACCTTGCCGGACCGTCGTCGGAACATTGGGCCGCGGTGGCCAGCTGATCCGCCAGTTGTCGATGTACGGCGCTTGACCAGGTGATGAGATGTTCCAGGGTATCGACCTTCACTGCCAGCTCCTGTCCTTAGCCCGAAAATCTCACCGATTCACGGCTGCGGACGCGGATATGCCGGCAAATCCTGCCGGTCCGCCGGTCCGGTTGCGCTGTTGCGCACCCTGCGGGCGCACTGCGCGCGACGCGATTCGCTCCCGGTGAACCAGTCGACGTACTGTCGAGTGCGCCTGCGCGCCCGAACTGTCGCGCGCCTTGTCTTTTCCGACATCTCCACGCCCTCGCTTCGCGCATCGGTGAGATATGCGGGCTAGTGTAGACCGGCGGTCGCTACTGCCGTCAAACCGGGCCAGGGTGAGCGCAGGGAGGTTGACCCCCGGCCACCCAAGGTTCATCTTCCGCCCCCGTCGCCCGGGACCACACAGGACGCTGACCGTGACTGCAACTTCGGCTTCTCCCAGGATCATCGTGGTCGGTAACTCCTCTGACGACCCCTTCGCCATCGACGTCGCCTTTGGGGTGGGTCAGGTGGAGGATATCGCCGACCTGATCAGCATGAAGAACTTCGCCAACTCGGAGTTTTGCCCGCGATTCATCTCCGACGAACTGGACTTCACGCGCATTGGCCGCCAACTCGAGGGACGAACAGTGGTGGTCGTGAGTACCACAAGTCGCTCAGTCAGCCGTCAGACTTTGGCGATGCGTACGCTCTTGATAGCCCGCTCCGCCAAGGAGAACGGAGCGGCCGAAGTGGTGCTGGTGGAGCCGGATCTCTACTACAGCGCGCAGGACCGTGGTCCGCGGCGCGATCTGGGCGAAACGGGGTTCGAGCGGGATGATGCGGACCTTAAGAAATTCGATGGCCAGCCGTTCACGGCCAAGCTCTATGCCCAGATGCTCAAGCTCGCCGGTGTGGACCGGGTCATCACGGTGCACAATCACTCGCATGCGGTGCAGAAGATGTTCAAGGACATCTTCGAAGGCGAGTTCTACAACCTCATTCCTTACGACATCTACATCGACTACCTGAAGAACTCGAATATCGTCACCTATGGGCCGGAAGGCGAGGGGCTGGCTTTGTGCGCGCCGGATCAGGGTGCCCGGGATTTCGTCAAGGAGCTTTACAACAGGCTGGGGCTGCCGAAGGCCAAGTTCATCCTGCTGGACAAGGAGCGATTCGGTGAGCGCGAAGTGCAGATTACCCTGCACCGGAACAGCGAAACCACGTTCGAGGAGATCCGCGGTCATGACATCGTTCTACTCGACGACATGGTCCGCACCGGCTCTACCGTGGTGAAGACCTGCCAGTTCTTGAAGCAGATTGAGCCCGGCAGGCTGGTGTTCGGTGTGACTCACTTTTACGCCAGTGAGGAAGGCCGGCAGAAGATGGCAGACACAGCGGTGAATGAGATTCTCACCCTGAATACCCTCCCTACCATTCTCAATCGCGATGAACAGGGCCGGCTGCGGCGCAAGATGGTGGTGCTGAAGATCGAAAGCTGGCTGGCCAGACAGCTGTGCGAGATCCTCGATATTCCTACCCGCGAGGGCACCTCGCTCTACCAGATCGACATGTCCTCGAAGAATCCGCGCTTCATCCGCAAGATATGGTCCAACGACCAGCTTCCCGAACTGCACGGCTCGAGCTGAGCGTCCAAGGCCAGGGCTGATGCCCGCTTTCCGGCAGGTTTTGGGT
>SLTB01000328.1 GCA_007130155.1 Pseudomonadales bacterium | reverse complement strand
GCCCGAGGGCAATGCGATAGCGGATGGATGCCGCAGCCAGACTGTCGATGGCGTCGGCGGGTTCCAAGTCGAGCCAGGGCTGTTCGGAATCGAGGATGAGCCATCCGTCACAGGTGAGCCGTCGAAGGAGGCGCCGAATCAGGCGATGCAGCAAGCGTTCGAGGCATTTCTGGTTCGGCGCGCCAACGCGATGAAAGCGCGCCCTGCCGTGATGCCAAGTGTAGACACCGTCCAGCACCAGCATGTGCAGATGACCGGGCCTCGCAGGCATTCAGGTTCAGGGCACTTCCAAAGCGCTGGATGAGTGTGACGATCCCGGTCCGTGCGCCATCGGTGGCTTTCAGGCCCGCGCGCTGGGCCAAGTCGGTTTGGATGGCGCGGATGATCACGGCCAGGGGCCCAGAAGCGGTGGAGAGCGATCAAGGGATTCCGGCTCCTGACACTCGTCGTGAACAACGTCGAGTTCAAAGACTGAGAACAGGTGGATCCGTCAGCGCAGGTCGCCGCCTGACCCGCCGTACACAAGATTTGACATTAACTCGTCTTTGATTCAACTGATTATTGGTTTGGTGCTCAGGGTTCAAGCGAACCAACTTTCGCTCGAGCCTGCTAGAGCAGTCGCATCGAGCCTTGAGTCGAGGAAATGAAATCCATCGCTGGATTCACCAGCGACAACGTGCGCATCGAGGCCCAGGCCACCAACAACGTCGACGCGGCCCGTATGGAGCTGTTCGTGAACCGGCAAAGCATCTGCAGCGCAGCCTAACCCGCCATTTTCGGTCTCGTCACGGGCGCCATACCGAGTCGATGGCCTTGAGCCGGTCTGAGTTCTAAGGCTTGGTCGAGGGAACAGGCCGAGGATGCTGGCAACCTGACCGCAGAAGCCATCACGGCGCGGATCGGCGGCTCGAACAGCGACGATGAGGGCGGTCGCGGCAGGCCGCCGCCGGGACGCGGACACAACAAATAGCGCGAGTCCCAGGGCTATGCAAGACAAAACCCCGCCTCTGGCGGGGTTTCGTTGGTGCTCAACTCGCGGTTGAAGCTGCTTTCGCGGGCACAGAGCAATCGCTGCTACAACTGCGCCCTGCCAGAACGAGAAACCCCGCCGAAGGCGGGGTTTCTTTTAACTGACTTTGACGTTTCTACTCAGGCCGCTTGACCCTGGCTGCGCCGCCGACGGGCCATGGCGCCCATGCCCAGCAGCCCAAGAGCCAGCAGCCCGATCACGGACGGCTCCGGTACTTGAGTAGTAGTATCTTCGCCACCGTTGAAGAACGCGACGTTGGAGATCGCCGGGCTACCGAAGTCGCTGACGGTGCCACTAAACGACTCCATAGCCAGCTTGATGATGGCTTGCGTCCGTCCAGCTTTCACCACGATGTAGTTGACGCCGATCTTTGAGGTCCAATCGAAGCCTGTGGGTTCAGACTCGTCGTCAAGAGCAACGATACCAAACGAGATTGCGTCAGCCGTGCCGCGGTCAAGGACAAACGCGGTATCGTTCTCGCTCCAATTGAACTTGGCGATTTCGGGCGTCGAAAAAGCCGGATCAACACTATTGTCTATGAGCGTGCAAACCGTGCCAGTCTCATCGAAGACATAATCACCTGCGTTCACATACGGCGAGCAACTGGCAGTCGTTTCGATAATTGCGGCGGAAGCCACTCCACTGATCACCAGTGCGGCACCGAGTACACCAACAGATTTGAAGAATTTGGTTTTCATCATTCTACCCCTTGTTTAGAAACATCTGGGCTGAGCAAGGCCGCCTCACCCCCTTGGCACCGATGCTAGGCATCTGGAGCCTTGCAATCGAAAATGCACATACTGTGCCATCGTAAAAAACTCATTATAAACAGAAAGATACGAATTCAAGACCAAGGGTTGTGTAAGCTGATCTGACACTTTCATGCTGTGGGGTGAGCTTACCCGCGACGGGGCGATACTCGGTTAGGCGGCCAACGCACCCACGCTGGCAACACGGCAAAGCATCCGCCGGCTAAGCCGCCCCTACTCATGTCCCCACCAACCCCGCCCCAGCACCCACTGTCGAATGGTCTCTACTCAAGTCTTTGATTCAACAGATTATTGGTTTGGTGCTCAGGGTTCAAGCGAACCAACCTTCGCTCGAGCCTGCTAGAGCGGGCGCATTGCTCCTTCAGTCAAAAAACTGAATCCGTCGTTGGATTCCCTCTCGAAGAAGTGTATCGCTTCCTGACACTTGGGAGATCGAAGGCGCTGGCCGGCGGCGGGAGAGCAGCACGCGTCGCGGGGCCCTGCCCTGCCGCAACGCGATCAGGGCCGAGGCGCACTCGAACCTTCGGTGGCGTCCGCCTCGGCCCGCGCCGGCCTCAAGGAACGACCTGATCGATCAGCCAGAGGCCCTCGACGGACTCGAAGATGCCCTCGTCGCTGTACTGGAGGCTGAACGCCCCGGCGTGGCGCTCGCCGGTCGGCCCGGTGAGCACGCCGGTGAGGTTACTGGTGCCGAAGTCCAGGATGGGCAGGGGTGGGCCCTCGCCCTGCGACAGCGCCAGCCTGGTCAGGCTGAGATCCGTGATCGCTCCATTGAGGAAGCCTTCGAACCCCGCGCTCCAGTTCACTGACTGCTCCTCACCGGTGTAGGTGGTGAAAAGGAAGCCCTGGCTGATGTTGCCGGAAGCGAAATCGAGGTCGAAGGAGACCGTGAGGTCGTCGAGGTAGCCCAGTGGGCTGACAGTGAGGTCGAGTTGGCCACCGGCAATGCTGCCACCACCCGCGCCCAGGAAAGCCGCCGGTCCACCGAAGGTCACCTGGCCAGTACGCGGCAGGCTCGCGAGCGGCGACGGCGTGACGGTGGCGAAGAACACCGAAGGGCCAATATCGACGCCGAGGCCCGCGCTGAAGGAGTTGGTCTGCACCCGCGGCGCAGCAGCACCCACGGCCCAGCCACCCCAACCCACCTCGAAGCCGGGCAATAACCCGCCCGCGGGCGGCAGGATGTTGTTCCCGGCAGCGATGGCCGTGGCGCCATTACGACGCAGGACGAAGTCGAAGGACTGCAGGAAGAACTCCGCACGACGGGTATCTGCGACCTGCTGGCCATTGGCGTCGAAGGTGGCCAAAGCATTCGCACCCAGAACGAATTCGTCGTTGTCCGAACGCCTGCCGCCGCGACCGAGCAACAGGCCGCGCCCGGGCGTGGTCGCATCGGGGGCACTGAAGGCAGCGAGGCCGAGCCCCGGCAACGACTGGCCGCCGACACTGCGATCCCAGGCCTGGACGTCGAAGAAGTCGAGGCGATTCTCCTGACGATTGCCGACCCGGAAGATGCCCGACGCCATGGCGGGCTCCCCTTCGATCACGGCGCTCGGGTCCGGCTCCGAACCGCGCAGGTGGAAGGCCATGTTCAAATGCACGGTGAAGGGACCTTCGTCCGCACCGGTGAAGAAGCCTTCCAGCGAGCTGGCATCGAGATCGATCGGGATCTGTCCGCGGTAGCTGCCGTCGATGATGCGCAGTTGCGCAAAGGGATTGTTCCGATCGAGACCGAGCTCCCCTTCGAAGAACACCTCCCAGCCGGTGACGTTCTCGAATTGGGTTTGCACCGCGTCGATGACGAACAGATGCCCGGAACGGATGGTGCCGGTAGCGATGTCGAGGTTGAACGAGGCAGCACGCACGCTCGGGTCACCGGGAATGTTCGAAGCCCCACGCGTGGCTGCGGCCAGGGTGCCGAAGGTGGCGAAACCCAAGGCCTGGATGTCCGCGATGTTCGAAGGCGCTGCCGCGAGCACCTCGAACACGCTACCGGTATTGCCGAAAAGCTCACCGCTTAAGGCATCGGCGATCAAGGGACCGCCGCCACTCCAGCGGAAAGCGATACCGTCACCGAACTGACCCGCCAAACCCGTCGCCGGCGGCGCCTGACTGCGCCGAATCAAGGTCGTTGGCGTGGGGGCCACGAATTCGGCCTCGAGTACCGAAATGGGATTCCCTGCCGGGTCCAGATAGAGCCCCAACACCGCTGAGGTCGCATTCAATTCGGTGATACGACCGCGATAACTGCGGCTGCCGAAGAGAACGTCTGCCCCGACGAAGACGAGGTCGGTGCCGAACAGCGCCTGCTCGATGGCCGAGAGCGAAAGATCCAGCGGATTGAGCACCGCCAGCCCCAGGGCCAGCAGCGGGGAATCGACGATGGCGTCGAGCCCGGTATTGCCCTGACTGACCAGGTGAAACGCGGCCGCAAAGGCCCCGCCGTTGGCACCGGTAAAGAAGCCGCCCACGCGGCTGCGCTCGAGGTCTACCTGCGGATTGGCGAAGGGGTTCTGCAGCGAGAAAGCCCCGCTCAATAGATCGAACTCGATGAAACTTGCGCCCGCGCTCAACTGGCCGCCGAAGTTCACCGTCGCCTGGCCAGGACGGATCTCGCCGCTGGTCTCCGTCGCTGAATAAAAGACGCGAAGCAGGCCATTGGAGATCCCTCCATCGAGGAAATCGACTTCGAAGCCCATGAATGCATCGCCCAGTTCGCTCGGAACCAGGAACCCACCGGCATCGAGAAACAGACTGTCGACCAGCTCCGTGAGTTCGTAGCGGGCCTTGCCCAGGAGGTCCACGCGGGGCGTCGGCAGCCCCACGAAAGCGAACAACCGCTCGCCGATATCAAGGATGGGCGCGTCGGTACTGCTGTCGACAGCGGTGAGCGATCCTCCTGGCTCGGCCGCCCAGGCCAAGGCGGTCAACGTCTCGGTTCCTGGCGCAGTGAAGCCCCCAGAAAAGCTGAAGAACGTCGCCCGCTCGCGCCGGAGGACGAGGGTCGGCGGCACGGCGAGAAGATCAGCCATGTTCGGCCCGACCACGGTGCCGTCGACGTCGATCTGCAGTCCGAGCAGGGTATTGATGGCTGCGTCACCACGCGCGTCGCTGGCGACACCTGCGTAGAGCGTCGAATCCGCCGCACCGACTCCAGCAAAGCAGCAGCTCGCGCCGATGAACGCAAAACCCTCAGACAGGCTGCCAAGCTCGGCAGACGTCAAGCCCGGGAAAGGGTCGACGATGGCCACGGCCGAGCGTTCGAGCAGGATCAAACCGAAGGCGTTGGCATCGGTCCGGGACGGGACCCGGAAATCGAAGGCGAGCTGCAGGAACTCTGCTGTCTCCCCGGTGAAGAACCCGGCGAGACTGCCGTCGGCCAGAACGCTGGTCTCGGTGGCCAACTCGACCAGCCCCAGGAAGTTGAAAAGGGTATTCTCGAGCACACCGCCGTTGACGTCGGAATCGAAATCGGCGAGCAGACTGAACTGCTCGGTGGAGTCGGCCGTGAGAATGAGATCGATCAGGCCGGTGAACCGGGCGGTACGCAGGTCGAGCACACCCGTAGCGGTGACCCCCGTCACCGGCATGCCGCTGCTGAAAACCCGAAACTGACTCTGGTCGTACTCGAAGAACGCCTGCTGCTCGACGATCGCTGTCGGCGAACCCAAGGCGAAGATGGCTTCCTGGTTCAGCTGCAACGAGCGCGAGGCGTCCTCGGCGTCCAGGAACAGTGTCACGGGGATGTCGTACACCCCCCACACCAGACCGGGTACGCCGCCGACATTCTCCTCAATCGTGAACGTGCCACTGTCCGGCAGCAGGAAGAGATCCGCCTGGGCGAGGCTTTCCTGCCGATCGAGGCCAGCGGCGCCCGCGACGAAACCCTGCTGGCCACCACGCAAGGCCAGCAACGGCGAATTGAAGCTGCCGATGCCGCCCTGCAGTTCCGTCGGCCCCAGCAGGACGTTGCTCGCCGTGTCCACGGTGGCGGTGGGGACGCCGAGGGCCAGCGCGATGCGGTCATCCGCCAACAGCGCCTGGATCTGGGCGTCGGCCAGGAGCGCAACCGGAGGCTCGGGATCGACGATGGGTGGCTCCAGGGGTGGCGGCTGTTCGACAACAGGCTCGGTGGTCGGCGGCGTACCGGCCCCCGTCTCGGCCGGCGCGAGGGCTCCCGCCGCCTCGGGATCGGCGGTCAACCCGAGTAGTTCCGCACCGGCACCGGTCTCAATGCCGGCGGTGGTCTCCGCCGTTCCCGAGGCCGTGCCGACCGAAGACTCGGCTGCCTCGCCCGCACCGGTCTCATCGGCTTCGTCGTCACTGCCCTCGTCTAAGTCGGGCGAAGCGGTGAACTGATCCGGCGGCTCGAGCAGGAACTCAATACTCCCGTCCGGGTTCACGCGCAGGAAGTTGAAGCTCTCACCCGCGCCGATGCGGCCACTGACGCCAAGGCTGCTTTCCACCTCGACGCCACCCTGGGTCGCG
>SLTB01000316.1 GCA_007130155.1 Pseudomonadales bacterium | reverse complement strand
GGGGCCATCCCCGCACCCGACATGGGTACTGCACCAAAGCGTCCGAGCTGACGCTTTCACTGCGCCCTGCACCGCTGCTGCGACCCGACTTCCGCGATCGCTACTGCCTGGTGCTCACAGACGGATTTGAACCGTCGACCTCTCCCTTACCAAGGGAGTGCTCTACCAACTGAGCTATGTGAGCAGTTGACCTCCTGCCTTGCTGGAGCGGGTAGCGGGAATCGAACCCGCATCATCAGCTTGGAAGGCTGAGGTTCTACCTTTGAACTATACCCGCGACCCGTTCCTGTCTTTTCGAGCGGGTTCGATTCCCGCACCACCGTTACACTGTCGCCCGAACCTCATGCCTGCCATCCCTGGCGCGGTGTAGAGCCTCTGGGACCCCCAGGGCTCGCGTCACCGGAGCGGCGCGGAGGCCGCTCCTGCTCGCCCGTTCGCCGCCTTCAGCGGCGAACCCCGCATCATCAGCTTGGAAGGCTGAGGTTCTACCTTTGAACTATACCCGCGACCTTCTCATTCCTTTTCAGCGGCGGGTCCGATTCCCGACCATCGCCACGTTGTCGCCCTGGCCTCTGGGGCTTGTTACCAAGCCGCCGGCTGACGCGACCCAAGCAGGCGGGCCAGCCTCTTCAGTCGGCCTCGCGCTCTGCTCTTTCCCACGCTGCCGGGACCGGACGGCACCCTTACCCGCACGGTCGACTTCGCATCTTGACTTGGTGGAGGGGGAAGGATTCGAACCTTCGAAGGCTGAGCCGTCAGATTTACAGTCTGATCCCTTTGACCGCTTGGGTACCCCTCCAGAAAGGGCGGCAAATTCTGCTCTTACGACGGACAGATGTCAATGAACCATCATCCCAGGAGCGTGATGCACTCCCGGGATTCTGATTAACCGACCTCACCACTGCCCACGGCCAGCCCACTCGGGCAGCAGATTGGTGCAGCGCATTTCATGCCTGGTGCCGCCTCAACGATTCGAACGCTGGACCTTCTCATTACAAGTGAGCTGCTCTACCACTGAGCTAAGGCGGCAGAACCCAGCCGGCCGTCGACCGCTGCGTCCGGAGGCGCGGAGTCTAGGGCTTTAGAGGCCCGGGCGCAATCGCATCCTCGCCCGGACAGGGAAGGATCTCGGTTTCCAACTTCTCGGCGAGCGCCCAAAGGCCCTGCTCTGGCCACACTGAGTCGCTGCCCGGCTCGACGGCAAACACGATGCCGTCGGCCTCATCCCTGCGTTGCCAAGTCAGGTTCCAGGCAGTAAGGCCTGCCTCCAACGCATCAGCGGCCACAGCGGACATGGGCCCAAGCAACAGACACGGGACGACAGCGGGGGTCGATACGACCGGATCGGGCTGCGTTTCGTCGATCAGCACCAGGCCGGGCAGGTCACCAGTAGACGCTGGATTCTGGATGCCGACGGCGGGTAGTTCCGACTTAGGCCGGCTGCTGCCCCATAAAAGCAAAGCCAGATTCAGCACAAGGATCGCGAAGGCGAGGCCTCGGAGCATAATCAGATCGAGGCCAGGGCGAGTCCGTCGAGCACCAGTTCCGGCACAACGACACGATGCTCCAGGGTGGTAGACGCGATGCGCTCACCATCGCCGCCTGTCACGAACAGTGGCGCATCGGGAAATTGTTGCCGAAAGGCCTCCACCCGACGAACCACAAAGTCCCGCGCCAGCAGGACGGTCCCGAATCCTACGGCTTCGGCCGTATCCCGTCCGGGCACCGCAGGCGCCTCGACCTCCACCTTGGGCAAGCGGATGCCCGCAGTTCCGGCCAGCAGCGCGGAGCGCATCATGCGCAGACCGGGGACGATCCAGCCGCCCTGATGCAAGCCATCGGCACCCACCAGATCCAAGGTGATCGCACTGCCCGCATCCACCACCGCAAAGGCGCCGGAACAACGATCCGCTGCGGCAACCAGCCCCAACCATCGGTCCACGCCCATACGCTCCGGCTCATGATAGCCCGACACCAGCCGCCCGCAGCGGCCCGCAGATTGGGCAAAGTCGATACGGCCTGTTCCTTCAGTTTCCAGCTCGCGCACCAGGGCTACGTTGAAGCTGGCATCCGCAACGCTGGCGATGCGCGCACGCTCCGGTGCCGGGCGGCCCGCCTGACGCCAAGGATAATCTTGACCTGGCTCCGGAAGATGCGGTGCGAAGCCGCCGTCCATGCGATCGCCCTGGTCGGTGAGCAACCGCCACTTCAAACGCGAATTGCCAATATCCAACTCCAAGATCATGCTTGCTTCTCCAGCCTCAAACTGACTTCCCCCGCACCCACCCTCACGGTCTCCGATTCGGTTTCAATGAGGAACTCGCCGCTTGCATCAATGCCCCGCCCCCAACCACGGATCTCACCCTGGTCGGAACGGGCCACCACTCGCCGGCTGAAGAAGGGATCCCGTGCCTGCCAACGCCGACGCAGATCGGCATTGAATCCTTGCTGGCGAAAGCGCTCCAGCATCCTGCTGAGATGAGTGATGATGGCCGCGGCGAGCAGGTTGCGTTCAACGCGGCCACGACTGGTCTGCGCCAGATCGATCCATTCCTGGTCGATCCCTGCGCTGGTGTAGGCCGGCACGCGGACGTTGATGCCGATTCCGAGAATGGCGCGAGACGCCGCTCCGGAAGTCACCAACTCAACGAGAATACCTCCGAGCTTGCGTTCTCGCGCCAGCAGATCGTTGGGCCATTTCAGCGCCACAGGCACCGCCGCCACCTCCTCGATGGCTTCGGCCACGGCAACGCCCGTGGCCAGGGACAGACCCACGGCGCCCTGCAGACCGCCGGCAAGCATCTCGATCTGAGAGAGATAGACATTGGATGCCACCGGACTCGACCAGGCCCGGCCACGTCGCCCGCGCCCAGCGGTCTGAGCCTCGGCGAGGATGACTGCCGGAGCCGAGCCACCGTTTTCGATCCACGCCCGCGCAAGGTCGTTGGTGGAGCCCGTGACGCCATAGACTTTGATGTCCGCCCGCTTCGGCAGCGTGCTCCGCACCGCGTCAGCAATGCGATCTGAGTCAAGGAGGTCCACACCGCCTGGCACTCGCAAGCTACCATCCCGGCGCTGTCTGACGCCGTGATCGACCAGCTCTGGCAGTATCGCGACCAGCGTCTCTGACGAGACGGCCGCATGCTCAGCAAGATCCTCCAAAGCCACTGGCTGCCCTTGCGCCAGGCGACTTAGGATCAACAGGAGCAGCTCTGGAGTGAGCGCGGACATGCTCGTGACAAGGTTCCGGGATCCATGGGTCGGGCAGCGGATCATAGCATCGCTGAACCCCTCCCCGACCAAACTGAAGTTACATCGGCAGGGGCAGCAAATTGAGCTGCGGGGACTGCTATACTCCCGCCCCTTTCCAGACCGGCACATTTCGGGGGAGCAAACAGGCGGATGTTCCGGCGTTGTCCAATTGCCCGGCTCGGCATTATCGGAGGCGGCCAACTCGCCCGCATGATGATCCCGGCCGCCACCCAGCTCGGCTGCGAGGTCGTCATACTCGACCCGACGCCAGACAGTCCTGCGGGTCAGCTGGCTTCTGCTCAAATCGTCGGCAACTTCGACGACGGTGACAGCCTACGGGCCCTTGCTGAACGCTGCGATCTGACCACATTCGACATCGAGACCATCGCCACCGAGCCGCTGCAGGAGCTGGCCCAGGCCGGGCACGTCATTCTGCCGGCACCGGCACTGCTGGCCGTAATCCAGGACAAGCTGATCCAGAAGCAATGCCTTCTGGATGCGGGCATTCCCACCGCAGACTTCGTCGCCCTCGACGAACCCAATGCGGCAGCCATGGTGGCATTCGGCCTGCCGCTGGTTCAGAAGGCGCGTCGCGGAGGCTACGACGGGCGTGGCGTTGCTGTGTTCACCGATGTAGTGATCGAGGAGCGCATCCTGCCCGTACCCAGCCTTCTGGAGCGCTATGTTGATTTTCGCTGCGAACTCGCCGTCATGGTGGCCCGCAGTGGGAACGGCGAGACGCGGGCCTACCCCGTGGTCGAAATGGTCTTCGACGATCGCGCCAACGTGCTCGATCTTCTGCTCGCGCCCGCTCGCATTGATCCCGATCTTGCCAGACGCGCCCAGCGGCTCGCGGAGCAGACGGTCGAAGCCCTGAACGGCGTCGGCATGTTTGGCGTCGAGCTGTTCCTGACTCGTGGCGGAGACCTGCTGGTCAACGAAGTGGCGCCCCGCACGCATAATTCCGGCCACTGGACCATCGAAGCCTGTCGGACCAGCCAGTTCGAACAACACCTGCGCGCCATCGTCGGCCTGCCTCTCGGGGATACCACCCAGCACTCCCCCGCCGTAATGCTGAATCTTCTCGGCGAGCCGGATGCGCATGGCGACGTGGTCATCGAGGGTCTTGACGAAGCGCTGGCACTGCCAGGCGTGGCCGTGCATCTCTATGGCAAGCAAACGGTCCGGCCTTACCGCAAGATGGGCCACGTCACCATCACCGCGGTCGACCTCGATACGGCACTGGAACTCGCAGAACAGGTCCGCGCTCTCTTGAGAATTACTGGGCGCATCACCGGAACGCAACCGTTATGAGCACACCCCGGGTCGGCATCATCATGGGCAGCGATTCGGATCTGCCGGTCATGGAACAGGCAGCCGAGACCCTCGAGCAGCTCGGCGTGCCCTACGAGATGACCATCGTCTCAGCGCACCGGACCCCTGAAAGGATGTTCACTTACGCAAGGGAGGCCGCCGGTCGCGGTCTCAGCGTGATCATCGCCGGCGCCGGGGGCGCAGCCCATCTTCCGGGCATGGTGGCCTCGCTGACCATCCTGCCGGTGATCGGGGTGCCTGTGCGCACCACGGCCCTCAGCGGCCAGGACTCATTACTTTCCATTGTGCAGATGCCCCGCGGCATCCCGGTGGCGACAGTGGCCATCGACAATGCCACCAATGCCGGACTGCTCGCCGCGCGTATTCTCGCGGTGAGTGACACCGAACTGGCGCAACGGCTTGAAGCCTATGCACTAGAACTCGAAGGCAAGGTGGCGGACATGGTCAGCCGTCTGGACCAGCGACGAGGTTCATGAAGCCATGACGTCGCTCGAGCTTCGCGCATGAATCAGAATCAGACCACGACCCTTGTCCCCGTCATCCTCTCCGGCGGGGCTGGCACCCGGCTGTGGCCCTTATCGCGGGAACGCATGCCCAAACAGTTGCTGCCCCTGCTCAGCGAGCAGAGCCTGCTACAGGACACGCTGCAGCGCGCAGAAACCGCCTGCGCGACGCCCGCGCTGCTGGTGTGTAACAGCGATCATCGCTTCCAGGTCGCAGAGCAACTGCGGTCGAGCGGGTGCCGCGCCGGAACCATCCTGCTCGAGCCCATCGCGCGCAATACCGCACCTGCGATCGCCGTGGCCGCCCACGAAGCGCTGGCTGTGCACGGCGCAGGCGCGCAACTGCTGGTCTTGCCTGCCGATCACGCCATCGTCGACACCCAGGCTTTCGTGCGCGCCGTGGGCGAGGCCGCCCAGCTGGCCGGTCATCATCGCGCGGTCGCCTTCGGCATCCGCGCCACGCGCCCCGAAACCGGATTCGGCTATCTGGAGGCAGGCGAGCCCATCGCTGGCTTCGCGGGCGCCTGTGATATTGCTGCCTTCGTGGAAAAGCCTGATCTGGCGCTGGCTCAGGCCTTCCTTGCAGGAGGCAGGCATTACTGGAACGGCGGCATGTTCCTCTTTCCGGCCGGGTGGTTGCTCGAACAATTAGCGGTGCTGGAACCCGCCATGGCCAGCTGCGCGGAGGCCGCCTGGGCCAGTGCCAGCCGCGATGACGATTTCGTCCGCCTGGACGCCGCACCTTTCCAGCGCTCGCCCTCGAAATCCATCGACTATGCGTTGATGGAACGCGTCGATGGCTCCGCCATGGTGACGCTCGATGCAGGCTGGGACGACGTCGGGTCCTTTACGGCTCTGTGGCAGCTCGGTCGTGCCGACAGCGACGGCGTGGTGAAAGTAGGTGATGTCCTCAGTGACGGCAATCGTGACTGCTATCTGCGCGCTGATCACCGACTTGTCGCGGTACTGGGCGTCCAGGACCTCATCGTCGTCGAGACGGCCGACGCCGTACTGGTAGCCCATCGCGATGCCGTGCAGGACGTCAAACGATTGGTCGAGGCACTGCGTGCCGACGGACGAATCGCTCTGCTAACGGATCCACCCGCCGCAGGCCGCTGCTGATCTGCCGCAGCGGATCAGCTGACGGACCCTGAGCGCCCTCAATATCTCTCAATATCCTGAAATTTCTTGGGTGTCCTGAAATTTTCTCGAATCCTCTGGATGTCCTCGAATGTTCTGGGTGTCCTCGAATGTTCTGGGTGTCCTCGAATGT
>SLTB01000072.1 GCA_007130155.1 Pseudomonadales bacterium | reverse complement strand
TTCTTCTCCCAGCCGTTCTTCGTCGCCGAAACCTTTACCGGCAACCCTGGGATCTATGTTTCCCTGGCCGATACGGTGCGCAGCTTCAAGGCCATCCTAGACGGTGAGGGGGATGATCTTCCGGAGCAGGCCTTCTACATGGTCGGCACCATCGAGGAAGCCCGCGAGAAGGCGGCCAAGCTCTGATCGGTCGCGTGAGCGAGGAGGCCTGATATGGCCATGACCATGCATTGTGACGTCGTCAGCGCCGAAAAGGAGTTGTTCTCCGGTCGGGTGACGATGGTGATTGCTACCGGTACGCTCGGCGAGCTGGGTATCCTGCCCGGTCACGCCCCGCTGCTGACTGGCATCATGCCCGGGCCAGTGCGGTTGCTATTCGACAATGGTACCGAGGAGACGATTTTCGCCTCCGGCGGTTATCTGGAGGTGCAGCCGGGGATCGTCACCGTGCTGGCGGATACCGCCGCCCGCGCCGATGATCTCGATGAAGCGGCCGCGATTGCAGCCATGGAGGCGGCGGAGAAGGCGTTGGCGGACCAGACGTCCGACTTCGAATACTCGGCGGTGGCCGCGCAGTTGGCAGAGGCTTCCGCGCAGCTCCGAATCCTCCGTAAACGCAGGGGCCGGGGTACTGGCTGAGCATCCTGTCGAGCGGCCGGGTGGCTCGGTCAGGTGACACCGCCCCCAGGGGGCGGTACAAAGAAAAGGCAGCCTGCGGGCTGCCTTTTTCGTCTAGCATTGGGAGTACGCCCCATGTCCGCATCGTCCCTCGCGGTGGTCGTCCTTGCCGCCGGCAAGGGCACCCGCATGCGCTCGAACCTGCCGAAGGTTCTGCATCCCCTTGCTGGTGTTCCCATGCTGAAGCGGGTCGTGAATACGGCTCGTGAGCTCAGCGAGGACATCATCGTCGTGACCTCTCCGGATGCCGAGACCGTGCGCTCCGCTCTGGTCGATACGGATGTCCGCATCGCTGTCCAGGAGCGCCAGCGCGGTACGGGCGACGCACTCGCAGCAGCCCTACCGGCCATCGGTGCCGACGTGGATCAGGTCCTGGTGCTCTGTGGTGATGTGCCGCTGCTCAAAGCAGCCACGCTTCAGCGTTTGCTTGCTGCGACCCTGACCGAAGGCGTCAGCCTGGTCACCGCCCGCTTCCCTGATCCCACCGGCCTTGGCCGCATCCTTCGCGACGGCCAAGGCTGCATTACTGGCATCGTCGAGGAGCGCGACGCCACGGTCGCCGAGCGTCGCATCGACGAGATCAATACCGGAATCTATTTGTTGCCCCGGGCGCAGCTCGAGGACTGGCTAGGGCGTCTCGACGTGGGCAATGCTCAGGGGGAGTACTATCTCACTGATGTCATCCGCTTTGCGGTCGAGGCGGATCTTCCGGTGGCCAGCATTACCTGCGATGACCTTGCGGAAGTCACCGGAGTCAACGACCGTGCCCAGCTTGTCCGGCTGGAACGTGAGTTCTCCCGGCGCAAGGCCGAGCAGCTGCTGGCGTCAGGCGTCACAGTGATGGACCCGGCGCGCTTTGACGTTCGCGGCGACATGCACGTGGAGCAAGACACGGTCATCGACGTCAACTGCGTCTTTTCCGGCAAGGTAGTGATCGGTCGTGAGGTGCAGATTGGGGCGCATTGCGTCATCGAAGATGCAACCATTGATGATGGTGCCGTCATCGCACCGTTCACCCACATCAACGGCGCTCATGTGGGCGCCGGGTCGCGGGTCGGCCCCTTCGCCCGGCTGCGTGAAGGCACTGATCTCGGGGAGCACTGCCGGATCGGTAATTTCGTCGAAACCAAGAAGGCCCGACTTGGCGCGGGCAGCAAGGCCAACCACCTTGCCTACCTTGGCGATGCGACTCTGGGAGAAGGCTGTAACGTCGGCGCGGGCACCATTACCTGCAACTACGATGGCATCGCCAAGCATCCCACTGTCTTGGGTGATGACGTTTTCGTCGGTTCCAATTCGACCCTGGTGGCACCCTTGAACTTGGCAGATCGAGCTTATGTGGCTGCCGGTTCCACCATCACCAGCCGCGTACCGGAGGACAGCCTTGGGGTTGGCCGGGCTCGGCAGCGCAACATCGACGGCTGGAAGCGTCCCAAGAAAACCACTGAAGCAGACTGAGGGAGAGACGGCATGTGTGGCATCGTGGGGGCTGTGGCGCGGCGGCAGGTCTCCGGCATTCTGCTCGAAGGACTCGATCGGCTCGAGTATCGGGGCTACGACTCCGCAGGGGTCGCTATCATCCGTGCCGACGTCCATGGCATCGACCGGCGCCGGGCCGTGGGCAAGGTGGCCCAACTCAGGGAAGCACTCCTTGCCGCGCCGGCCACCGGAACCACCGGTATTGCCCATACCCGCTGGGCTACCCACGGCGTGCCCAGCGAGGCCAACGCTCATCCGCAGATGTCCGGCGATACGGTAGCGCTGGTGCACAATGGCATCATCGAGAACCACGACCAGCTGCGGGAGCGCCTGCAGGGCCTCGGCTACACATTCACCTCCCAGACCGATACCGAAACCGTGGTGCATCTCATCGATCATCATCATCGCGCCTGTGGCGACCTGCTCGAGTCGGTCCGTCTGACGCTCCAGGAGCTCAGGGGCGCCTACGCCATCGGTGTCGTGCACAAGGACCACCCCGACTGTCTCGTGGCCGCCCGCCGCGGCAGTCCGCTGGTCCTTGGAGTGGGCATTGGCGAGCACTACATCGCTTCGGATGTGCTGGCTCTTCGCCCCGTGACCGACCGTTTCGTGTTCCTGGAGGAGGGCGATCTGGCCGAGATCACCAGTGATGGCTATCGCCTCTTTGATGCGGACGACCAGCCCGTCGAGCGCGATACCGAAAGGGTTCAGATGGGCGCTGAGGACACCGGCCGCGGCCACTATCGGCATTACATGGCCAAAGAGATCCACCAGCAACCGGAGGTGATTCGCGCCACCCTAGAGGGCCGCCTGTCCAGTCAGCATGTGCTCGAGCCGGCCTTCGGTTTCCGTGCTGCCGAGATCTTCGACGCCGCCAAGGCCGTGACCATCGTTGCCTGTGGTTCCAGCTTCTATGCGGCGTCCGTGGCGCGTTATTGGATCGAGAGTCTGGCTCGGATACCCTGCAACGTCGAAATTGCCAGCGAGTACCGTTACCGGGACGTGGCTGTGGTTCCTGGTTCCCTGTTCGTCACCATTTCCCAGTCGGGCGAGACAGCGGACACTCTGGCGGCGCTGCGATTGGCCCAGGCCAGCGGCTATCTGGCCAGCCTCACCCTGTGCAACGTGCCTACCAGCACCATCGTCCGTGAATCCGATCTGGCATTGATGACCGAAGCAGGCCCCGAGATCGGTGTCGCTTCCACCAAGGCCTTCACCGCCCAGCTCACGGACCTGCTGCTGCTGTCGGTCCTGTTGGGGCGCCGTGGTGCAATGACATCGGAGCAGGAGCGCGAAATCGTCGAAGCGCTGCACGAATTGCCGCGCAGCATCGATCGGGTTCTGGCTCTGGAAACCGAGATCGAAGAACTTGCCGAGCATTTCATTGAGCGCCAACACGCGCTGTTCCTCGGACGCGGCGAACTCTATCCCATTGCCCTTGAAGGCGCTTTGAAGCTCAAGGAAGTCTCCTATATCCACGCCGAAGGTTATCCGGCTGGAGAACTCAAACACGGGCCGCTGGCGCTGGTGGATGTGGAAATGCCTGTGATCGCCGTCGCGCCCAACGATGATCTGCTCGAAAAGCTGCAGTCCAACCTGCATGAAGTCCGGGCCCGGGGTGCCGAACTCTATGTTTTCGCCGACGAAGCCGTGAGCTTCCGCGAGGAACCCGGCGTCACCGTCATCCAGATGCCGGCGGTGAATCCCTTTGTCGCGCCCATTGTCCATACCGTGGCGCTGCAGCTGCTGGCCTATCACGTCGCCGTCCAGCGCGGGACCGATGTCGATCAGCCCCGCAATCTGGCCAAGTCGGTGACGGTGGAGTGAATGTGCCTGGAGTTCAGGAACCGGGGAGCACCATGTGGATCTGACCCACATCCTCGAGGGGCTGAACCCAGCCCAGCGCGAAGCCGTCGCTGCGCCGCCGGGCCACCTGCTGGTGCTGGCGGGTGCCGGTTCCGGTAAGACCCGCGTTCTGGTCCACCGTATCGCCTGGCTCATTGAGGCCGAGGGCGCTTCGCCGCATGGCCTGATGGCGCTGACTTTCACCAACAAGGCCGCGGCGGAGATGCGTCATCGCACCGAGGCCCTGTTGCAGCTTCCGGTGGGCCAGCTCTGGGTCGGCACGTTCCATGGCATTGCCCATCGACTGTTGCGGTACCACTGGCAGGAGGCCGGGCTGCCCCAGAGCTTTCAGATCCTCGATGCCGACGATCAGCTTCGGCTGCTGCGGCGGATCATGCGCAGTCTCGACCTCGACGAGAAGCGCTGGCCGCCGCGCCAGGCTGTCTGGTTCATCAACAGCCAGAAGGAGGAGGGCCGCCGCTCACGCCACTTCAGCGGTGATGGTGATCTTTTCGAGACCACCATGCACAAGGTCTATGCGGCTTATGAGGAAGCCACCGAGCGCGGCGGCATGGTGGACTTCGCTGAGCTGCTGCTGCGCAGCCACGAACTCTGGCTCGATAACCGGGACCTGCTCGAGCACTATCAGCGCCGCTTCAAGCATTTGTTGGTGGACGAGTTCCAGGACACCAATACGCTGCAGTACGCCTGGCTTCGGGTGTTGGCCGGTGATACTGCCAGAGTGATGGTGGTGGGTGACGACGATCAATCCATCTACGGTTGGCGCGGTGCGAAGATCGAAAACCTGCATCGGTTCCAGCAGGATTTTCCCGACGTTCAGCTTATCCGCCTGGAACAGAACTACCGCTCCACGGCGACCATCCTCGCGGCCGCGAACGCCCTGATCGGCCACAACGCCGACCGCCTCGGTAAAGAGCTCTGGACCAGCGGTGCCGCCGGAGAGCCACTGAAGCTTTACGCCGCGCACAACGAGCTCGATGAGGCCCGTTTCATTGCCGAGCGCATTCAGGAGTACATCGAAGGCGGGGGCGAGGCAGGTGAGGTCGCCATCCTGTATCGCTCCAACGCTCAGTCCCGCAACCTTGAAGAGGCGCTGCTGAGACTCGATTTACCTTACCGGATCTATGGTGGCCTGCGATTCTTCGAGCGGGCGGAGATTCGCAATGCGCTGGGCTATATGCGCCTGCTCGCCAACCGCAACGCGGATGCTGCCTTTGAGCGGGTCGTGAATACGCCGCCCCGGGGCATCGGCGAGAAGACACTCGATGCGATCCGTATTCACGCCAGGGACGCAGGCATTCCTCTTTGGACGGCGGCATTGGCGGCTGCACAGGAGGGTGGCCGAGGCGGGCGTGCCCTGAAGGGCTTTCTCGATCTGATCGACGAGCTCGAAGAAGGGACTGCGGGCATGTCCTTGCACGAACTCACCGAACATGTGGTCGCCGTATCGGGCCTGTATGACTATCACGGCAAGGAGAAGGGTGAGCGTGGTTTGGCGAGGCGCGAGAACCTCGACGAACTGGTCACTGCTGCCCGGCAGTTCACCGGGGAGGTGGTACTGCCCGTGGACGAGGCGGGTGATGAGACCTTCCCGGAGCGCCGGCTGCTGGAGGAGTTTCTGGACCTCGCAGCGCTGGAAGCCGGGGAGGGTCAATCCGCCCACGCCGGCCAGGCTGTGCAGCTCATGACTTTGCATTCGGCCAAGGGCCTCGAGTTTCCGCTGGTGTTCTTAGCCGGTGTCGAAGAAGGCCTGTTCCCGCACCGTATGGCCCTGGAAACACCGGGTGGTCTCGAGGAGGAGCGGAGGTTGTGCTACGTCGGCATTACTCGCGCCATGCGTGAGCTCTATCTTACGTTCGCTGAGAGCCGCCGCCTCCACGGTACCGACAGCTACAACCGGCCATCGCGCTTCCTGCGCGAGTTACCGTCGAATCTGCTGGAGGAAGTCCGGTTGCGCTCCGGCGTTACCCGCCCCGTGGGTAGTGCTGCAAGCCATGCCGACGATGGTGGCATTGGCCTGGGCAGGCGGGTTCTGCATCCCACCTTCGGCGAAGGCGTGGTCATCGAGAGCGAGGGCTCAGGACAGCGAGCCCGGGTGCACGTCAATTTCGACGCCGTCGGTGCCAAATGGCTGATCCTCGGCATGGCCAGCCTCGAAGTCCTGGACTGACCCTAGCCCGGAAATCTCACCATCCGGCCAGCGGCTGCGCTACAAGTGATTGATATTATGAATAAATATGACCTAATTGAATGGCCGCGACGAAAACACTCTGTTTCCGCCGCTGGCCTATCCCGATTCTGGCGGGTTCTCGCTCGCCCTGGCTTGCTCTTCCTTCAACCCGTAGCTACGGCTACGACTTTCAGTCCAGAGCG
>SLTB01000267.1 GCA_007130155.1 Pseudomonadales bacterium | reverse complement strand
GGCGCCCCTGTGGGAGCGGCTTCAGCCGCGAATGACCCCGCAAGTCATTGATTTCTGGCAGTCCATTCGCGGCTGAAGCCGCTCCCACGGAGTCTTGCCAACCTTTTGCGACACCCTCTTCATCCGCGAACAGCAGTAACTCTCTGATTTTAAAGACCAGAGTCGTGGTTGAATCTACTCCCAAGGAGTCCCGCGTGGCTTCTGCAACGCCCGCGCAGACGCTCAGATCCGGTAAGCCGCGGCAGTCATGAGCTTCGAGACCACCGTCATGAGGCGGCGGACGGGTGCCGGAAACTCGTTGCCGCCCGCTGCAAGAGCATCCTCACCATGGCGGGCCTCGTCCTCGCGCATGCGCTCGACGATGGCCCGACTGCGGATGTCAGCCTCAGGCAGTTCCACACGATGACGGTCGAGGTGCGCCACCACCTGATCCTCGGTGGCGTGAATGAAACCAAGGCTGATCCGATCGCCTGCGACACCCGCCAGAACGCCCATGCCAAAGGACAACCCGTAGAACACCGGGTTGAGTCGGCTGGGATCGGACTGGAGTTCCTTGAGACGCTCGGCACACCAGGCGAGGTGATCCTCCTCCTCATGCGCAGCGCCAGCCATGGCCCGGCGCACTGCCGGGTCACGAGCCGCCAGGGCCTGACCCTGGTAAAGGGCCTGGGCGCAGACTTCGCCAGTATGATTGACGCGCATGAGCCCAGCGGCGTGACGGCGTTCACTTTCTGAGAGCTTGCCGTCCACGACTTCAGCTGGCGGCAGAGACCCTGACGGCGATGCCCGTCGCGGGGCAGGACCAATGCCGCTGAAACTGCGCAGCATGCGATCAGCCTTAAGAATCGCACGATCCATGAAGGGGGATGCCATGGGAATACTCCCGGAAAGATGCCCGTAGCGATTACCATGATCGCACGAATTCCCGCGTCGCTGTCCAGCGGCCCGCGCAAGGGGAATAACTGCCCGCCAAGCCAATGGGCAATAAGAGCGCCTGAGAAGGCCGATCACGACTTATCGCGAAGGCGGGCCGCAGGTCTGTCGATACATTGGAGACATGGCAGTGACGGATGTTCGTGACCTGGCCTTGATGATCCGCTCCCGTACGCCGCTGATCGTGGTCGAGACCCACGACGAGCAGCGAGTGCTGGAGCTGGTCGCTGGTATCGCCATGCGGCAGGGGCTTAGCTGCTACGAATGGACCGCAGTACGAGGCCTCGAACGTGGTGGCCTCGCGCGGGGCGCGGTGGCAGAAACACCCAAGACGCTGGAACCGGAGGCCGTACTCACGGAGATCCTGCGCGACGGCAGCCATGCCATATACGTGCTGTGTGACTTTCACCCGTATCTCAAGAACGAGCCGAAGACCGTAAGGCTGATCCGGGAAATCGCGCTGGACTACGAGCGCCGCCACTGCACGCTTGTATTCATCAGCCATCGCATGGACCTGCCACCGGAACTGAGCCGGCTTGGCGCCCGATTCGAACTTGCCTTGCCCGACTCAGAGACCCTCATGGCCATCGTCCGGGAGCAGGCCGAGCTCTGGTCGAGGGCCCATCCGGGGCATCGCGTACGCACCGACCGCGATACCCTGGAGCGTCTGATCAGCAACCTGCGCGGCGTCAACGAGGCCGATGCCCGGCGCCTCATCCGCCATGCCATTTTCACGGACGGCGCCATTACCGAGTCTGACCTGCCGGCCATCAACCGCCTCAAGTTCGAGTTGATCGGGGCCGATGGCATCCTCGCCCTGGAGTACGACACCCCCTCCCTCGATGCCGTGGCGGGACTCGGCCGGGTCAAGCGCTGGCTCGACAAACGCCGCAGAGCACTCGCTGGCGAGGGAAACGATCAGGACCGCCCCAAGGGCATCCTCCTGCTCGGCGTCCAAGGCGGCGGCAAGAGTCTGGCAGCCCGCTGCATTGCCGGGGAACTCGGCCTGCCCCTGCTGCGCCTGGACTTCGGAGCGCTCTACAACAAGTTCATCGGCGAGACCGAACGCAATCTGCGCGAGTCCCTGAGGCAGGCGGAGAGCATGGCCCCCTGTGTTCTGTGGATGGATGAGATCGAGAAAGGGCTCGACGTACGCGGGTCGGACAACAGCACGTCCAAGCGGGTCCTCGGCACCCTGCTGACCTGGCTGGCGGAGAACCGCACCCAGGTGTTCGTCACCGCCACCGCCAACGACATCCAGGCCCTGCCTCCGGAACTGCTGCGCAAGGGCCGTCTCGACGAGATCTTCTTCGTCGATCTGCCCGGTCCCGCAGCCCGTCGCCAGATCCTCGCGATCCATCTGCGCAAGCGCGACTGTGATCCGGCCAGCTTCGACCTGGACCTGCTGGTAGAGCACTGCGAAGGGTTCACCGGAGCGGAGATCGAGCAAGCCGTGGTGTCGGCACGTTACGCAGCTGCCAGTCGCAATGACGGCGTCGACACGGAAGCGCTCCGCAGGGCCTTGGACGGGACGGTGCCGTTGTCCGTGACCATGGCCGAGCCCATGGCCCGGTTGCGGGCCTGGGCGAAAGAGCGAACCGTCCCTGCGGATTGAGTGTCGAAGCGGGCGATGAACGGCCTGAAAAAGCCCATGGCCGAACTTTTCAGCAGCCTCCCTCACAGCCCGAAGCGATGGGATCACCCGGCATTAGGCGGATCCTTGAGGACATGGGCCATCATACCCTCCTGATTGAGCAGGTAAGCCGCAAGCACACTACGGCGGCCACCGTCGCATGTGACCACGTAGAGTGTCTCCGGATCGAGCTTGGCGATATTCTGCCGCAACACTTGCAGCGGCAGATTGCGGCTACCCGGGACGTTGCCCTGCTTGAATTCCGCAGGCAGACGCACGTCGAGGACGGCAACCTTCTCGCCGGGATCGTCGAGCAGCGCGAGCAGGGCTTCGTACTCCAAGTAGTCGAGCACGGGTTCCTGCAGCAGCGCCTGAAATTCCGTCTTGCCAAGACGCATGAGTGCACCGCTGGTGGTCATGGTGATGGTGGCATTGCGGGGAGCATCGCCGATCAGCGCGTCCTCGCCGAACATGTCGCCCGGACCAAGCTCGGCCAGCATGACCGCCTTCGCCTCGCCATCGCGCGACACCGTGCGGGTGATTTTACATGCGCCGGATTTGACGACGTAGAAGTAGTCACCAGGCTCACCCTGACGGATGACGGCCTCGCCGGCTTCGATGTCGGTTTCTTCGAACTTGGAGAAAAGCTGCTGTATGTTGGCAGGCGGCACAGCAGCGAACATCGCCGAACCCAGCAGGCTGGACATCCAGTCGTTCTCGAAATCGCCATCCGAAGCCAAGTCCGTGACCATGTAGTTGCCGGCCTGATCCCAGGTCAGCACGAGATCGACGTGATCCTTCGGGACCACGAAGAGGCGCACCGGCGTGGTGGAAACCGCAGACACCGCATGGGGATTGTGATCGTCCAGCGCGCGCTGGCAACGCTCACTGCCTCCTTGCACCGGCGTGATGTGGAAACTTGCATCGGTGAGGTCGACAGAACCCTGGATCAGATAATGCTGCTCACCATCCGCCGCTCCCCGCTTGAACAGGATCCTACCTTTGTCCAGCGACACCAATCGGCCCTTGCGCTGAATGTCTTGCAGGTGGGCTTCCGACAGGGTGCTGAAAGGCACGAGGCGCTTGAGAATCTCCAGGGGCATGCTGTCGGTCATACACATCTCCGCTCCGGAACGATGCGAAAAACCTCACCGGCCGGCGGGCCATCATTCTCGGACCACCCCGCCGTCATCCGCCTCAGGCCAGGAATTATGCGGGCTAGCCGCGCTCGCGGGCAATGGCGCGATGGCCGATGTCACGCCGGAAAAAGCAGTCCTGCCAAGTGATCTGACCGGCCGCTGCATAGGCTCGTTGCGCAGCCTCGGTGACGCTGCTGCCAAGGCCCACGACACATAGCACGCGCCCACCGTCGGTCGTCACCTGACCGTTCTCGAGGCGGGTTCCCGCATGAAACACCATGAAGTCATCATCCGGGGCGTGACCGAGGCCGTGAATCACATCACCCTTGCGGTACTCCAGCGGATAGCCGCCGGCTGCCATCACGACCCCGAGCGCGGTACGGGTATCGAATGCAAGTTCCTCTTCCGCCAGTCTCCCGGTGGCTGCCTGCAGGCAGACTTCAGCCAAATCCGAACGCAACCGCGCCAGCACCGGTTGCGCCTCGGGATCCCCGAAGCGGCAGTTGAACTCCACCACCCGCGGCCGCCCCCCGTCGTCGATCATCAAGCCAGCATAAAGGAAGCCACGATAAGGGTGACCATCGGCGGCCATGCCAGCAATGGTGGGACGTATCACCTCCTCGATGATGCGATCATGTACCTCGGGGCTCACCACAGGTGCCGGTGAATAGGCCCCCATGCCGCCAGTGTTGGGGCCAAGGTCACCTTCGTCGCGGCGCTTGTGGTCCTGAGACGTGGCAAAGGGCAGGAAGCGCTCACCATCCGCGACGACGATGAAACTCACCTCCTCGCCCGTCATGAACTCCTCGACAACAACCCGGTGTCCTGCGCTGCCGAAGGCGTCTCCGGCCAGCATGTCGCGCACCGCCGCGAGCGCCTCGGCCTCGGTCTCGGCCACCACCACACCCTTGCCCGCCGCGAGACCGTCCGCCTTCACCACAATAGGCGCGCCCTGCTCGCGAATGTAGGCTTCAGCGGCAGCAAGATCCTCGAAAGTGGCGTAAGCGGCCGTGGGAATGCCGTGACGGGCGAGGAAATCCTTGCTGAAGGCTTTGGAGCCTTCGAGCTGGGCTGCCGCCGCACTCGGTCCGAAGCAGGTCAGGCCACGAGCCGCAAAGCGATCGACAATGCCGGCCACCAGTGGCGCTTCCGGCCCGACCACGGTGAGGTCGATGGCGCGTTCGGCCGCGAAGTCAGCCAGGCCCTCGATATCGGTGGCAGCAATGGCAATGTTCTCCACACCAGGTTGGCGTGCGGTGCCTGCATTCCCCGGCGCCACGTAGACCGATTTCACACCATCACACCCCGCCAGCTTCCACGCCAGGGCGTGTTCCCGGCCACCGCTGCCCACCACCAATATCTTCATCAAGCGCACTCTACTGGACTGAAACCTAGGGGACTGAAACCTATGAAACCTATGGGACTGAAACCAAGGCGCTGTTCAGGGTGGGGATCACGGCGTCACAGCGATCGCCCGCAGCACGGGCTCCCGCGAGGTTGAGCCGCGGCTGTGGGAGCCCGCACTGCGGGAGACGGGTCATTGCAGCCCCTGACGATACGGTTCGCCATCACCTGGCGGCTCCCGCGACATTTATCTATCCCCTGCTGCCGGTCAGTGGCGGAAGTGCCGCATGCCTGTGAACAGCATGGCCATTCCGGCCTCGTCCGCCGCCGCAATCACTTCCTCATCACGGATCGAGCCACCGGGCTGTATCACGGCCGTGATGCCCGCTTCCGCAGCAGCATCAATACCGTCCCGGAAGGGGAAAAAGGCATCCGAGGCCATCACCGCGCCCTTGACCGCAAGCCCTTCGTCGGCCGCCTTGATGCCAGCGATGCGGGCACTGTAGACGCGGCTCATCTGTCCCGCTCCGACACCGATGGTGCGCTGATCCCGGGCATAGACGATGGCATTGGACTTAACGTACTTGGCCACCATCCAGGCAAAGCGCAGATCGGCTTCCTCGTCGGCACCCGGCGCGCGACGAGTAACCACCCGTGGAGCATCTGCCGCCATGTCACCGAGATCCGGGTCCTGCAGCAGCAGCCCACCGCTGACCTGATGCAGAGCCAACTCGGCGGTGGCTGCTTCGAGAGGACCGCAGGCCAGAAGACGCACGTTCTTCTTCACCGCCACGGCTTCCCGCGCAGCGTCCGTTACCGTCGGCGCGATGATCACCTCCACGAACTGGCGCTCGACTATCCGCGCTGCCGTGGCGGCATCAAGTTCACGGTTGAAGGCGATGATGCCCCCGAACGCCGACGTGGGATCCGTGGCAAAGGCAGCGTCGTAGGCCGCAGCAATGTCCGCCGCCAAGGCGACCCCGCAGGGATTGGCATGCTTGACGATGACGCAGGCCGGCGCAGCGAAACTACGAACGCAAGCGAGCGCGGCATCGGTGTCGGCTATATTGTTGTAGGACAAAGCTTTGCCGTGCAGTTGCACAGCACCGCCCAAAGTTCCGTCGCCATCCTGGGTTCGGCGCTGACGATAAAAAGCCGCCCGCTGATGCGGGTTCTCGCCATAGCGCAGGGTACGACCACCCTCCCAGGTCAGATGCAGCCGCGGCGGGAACGCCGGCAGTCCGGTGCCCGTCTGCCCAAACTCTTCCAGCTCCGCCTCGCCCGCATCGAGCCGTGCGCCAAACCAGTTGGCGATGGCTCCGTCATAACCCGCAGTGTGGGAGAAGGC
>SLTB01000214.1 GCA_007130155.1 Pseudomonadales bacterium | reverse complement strand
GATCCGGTCTTTACTCTGGCTATCGGCATACCGGTCGCCGTCGCACTCTGGCGTCGCCAGCGCAGCAGTCTGTCGCTGATGCTGGCCAGCGCAGCCGCCTACCTTGGGTTCTCGCTGTGGCAACAGCAACAGGCCAGCACAATTGCCCTACAGCTCGCCATCGATCGAGGCCATGAACCCGTTGGCCTGCTGGTGCGTCCATCCTTCGCCAACACGCTCCTGTGGCGATCGGTCTACCGCTACCAGGGGCACTGGTACATTGACGCTGTTCGGCCAGGAGCCCTGGCAAAGTCCACCGTCTATCAGGGCGCACCGGTACCCGTATTCGATCAAGATCGGGATCTGCCCGACATCCCTCCAGACAGCCGAATCGGCCGCGACATCCGTCGCCTCGACCGCCTGGCCGATGGCTACCTCGCCTGGGTGTCCAGAGAAGGTGAGCGCAACGGCAGGCTTGGTGACATTCGCTTCAGCGCCGTGCCAACCGGTGAGTCGCCCATGTGGGGGCTCGAATTCGATCCGACGCAGCCCGAGGCAAAGCCGGCATGGTTCGTGGACCGAGAACTGACTCCTGCCATGCGCCAGCGCTTCATCAACCAGCTCAGGGGCCGCAACGGTGAAGCTACAACCGAGCAGGATGCGCACAGCAACAAAGTGCTAAGCGAGATGACGATGAGTACGAGCTCGCGAGCGCTTAAACATGCCAGGCAGACTCATGCGGACGATTCCGCTTGAAGTTCGTGGCCCCGCCCCTAAAATGGCGCCCTCCGAGACCGCGACAGAGCTCAACCGCATGCCAAGTATTCGTGCTTTTGCGCTAGCCGGCCTTGCCCTGCTTCCTTACGTAGCCTTCGCTGGCGACAGTGAGCGCGGCAGGGACCTCGCCTGGCAGTACCGCTGTATGACCTGTCATGGCGTCGATGGTCGCTCCAATGACCCTCGCTATCCGCGCCTGGCCGGCCAGAAGCCGGCTTACATCATCGAGCGGCTGGCATACTTCCAAGCCGAGATTGAACCGTTCAATGAAATGAACGGCCATGCACGCCCCCTTACCGAAGACATGAAGCGGGACTTGGCGGCCTACTTCTCCGGACAGCGCCTGTGAGGACGCCAGCCATGACTGCAAGCTACCGATTCACTCTCGTTGGTCTGGCCGTCGCCACGCTGGCCCTGACGGGCTGCACGCGCGGCAGCGACATCAGCGGTGGCGCCGCTCTCGCGGCGGAAGCGGGTTGCGTAGCCTGCCATGGGACCAATGGCCGCGGCACAGGACCGACATTCCCCAACATCAATGGCCAGCACGCCAGTTACATGTACGACCAGCTCAAACGCTACCGCTCAGGCGAGCGTGTGAACATCATCATGAACGAGCAAGTCAGGCACCTGAGCAACGCCGAACTCGATCTGCTGGCCCGCTTCTACGCGGCCCAGTGATGTCCTGACTCCGCCAGCGCCGCGCACACCGCGGCGCAGGGCGCAGATACCTTCAGACGCAGGGATTGATCCGCACGGGTGACACCCAGATTGACTGCCGCCATTGGTACCCCGAGCCGGGCCGCCTCACGACAGAAACGAAACCCCGAATACACCTTGAGAGACGAGCCGAGCACGAGCATCGCGTCCGCGCGCCCAATGGCAGCGCAGGTCTGATCCACTCGGGGCCGGGGTACATTCTCTCCGAAAAACACCACATCCGGCTTCAGGGTGCCGCCGCAGACGTCGCAACTGGGCAACCGAAAACCGTCCAGCTCCATATCGTCGAGATCCGCATCTCCGTCTGGCCCGATAGCCGCACGCAACTGCCGCAGCCCGGGGTTCAATGACTCCAGGCGCTGCTGGAGGAGACCGCGTTCGAGACGCATCCCGCAGGACATGCATAGCACCTGATGAATCCGTCCATGAAGATCCACCACCTGCCGACTGCCCGCAAGTTGATGCAGCCCATCCACATTCTGGGTGACCAGAAGCTCCATGCGCCCCGCTGATTCCAGACTGGCGAGCCAGCGATGCGCCGCATTCGGCCTGGCCGCGTCCATCAACGGAAACCCCAGCATGCTGCGCGACCAATAGCGCTTGCGCGCCTGCTCACTGCCCATGAAATCCTGATACTGCACTGGCAGCGCGCGCTTCCATGCACCAAGGGCATCCCGATAGTCCGGAATACCGGACTCTGTACTGCATCCGGCACCGGTGAGGACAAGCAATCGGGGATGCTCGTCGATAAAGCGGCGAAGACGATGGATATCCTGCTCGCTGCAAGGATAGTCACTCATTTCTCTGCCTCGTCCAGCCCGCGCCCGCGTGTGATCTTAGATTTGAATTCTAGCGGCTAAGCCATGCCGTTTGGTAACCCGGGAGCGCAGACGGATCCCGAATGCAACAGGCCGGAACCCAGGAATACACCGACGCTCAAGCGCTGATGACGCAAGGCTGAGCGTTCCGGCGCAGCCACCATTCATTTGCCGAATTCCAGACTCGCCCCACTCATTCCCGCACTCATTCCTGGGTCTCCCGAACCTGGGTGTCCCGAAAGCCCAGGAAACTCTTGGGTGTCCAGAATTTCTCAGAATTTCTTTGGGTGTCCAGAATTCAGAATGGGCCTCATATCCTGGGTGTCCAGAATGGCCTCTGGGTGTCCAGAATGGCCTTATGGAAGACCGCCAGATGCCGCCGGGTGCTTCGACAAGGGCAGCTCACTTTTGTCAGCACACGCGCGAACATGAGAAGCTGACGACTCCATCCAAGGAGAGCAAAGCATGGCAGAGGCAAAACAGGGCGATACCGTCCGCGTTCACTACACCGGCCAACTCGATGACGGCACGGAATTCGACTCGTCCCGTGATCGTGACCCCCTCGAGTTCCAGGTCGGCTCCGGCCAGGTCATTGCCGGCTTCGAGAGCGCTGTCGCCGGCATGGCCGTGGGAGACTCCTGCAAGACGACCATCGTCGCCGATGAGGCCTACGGCCCGCGCCGGGATGAGCTGGTGGTCGACGTCGAACGAGCCCAGCTGCCGGAGGATATGCCCCTCGAAGTGGGCCAAGCCCTGCAAGTTAAAGACCAGAACGACCAGCCTTTCGTGGTCCACGTCGCGGCGGTCGCCGAGGAATCGGTGAAACTAGACGCCAACCACCCGCTGGCAGGCAAGGATCTCACCTTCGAGATCGAGCTGGTCGAGATCGTCTGAAAAAGCAAACGACACGCGGTGCCCGGCCGGCAGCGCCCGGCGCCGCCTTTGCTCAGCCGCGCATGAATACCCGGCTTCATGACTGCAGACTGCGCAAAGCATCCGCCAGCGCGCCTTCGGGATCACCCACCGCCCAGAAATCGGGGTTCAGCAGCGAATCCGCTTTGTTGTAACGCAGCCGGGCTCCGCCGAAAGCCCGCAACTCACCCCCTGCCGCAACCAGCACCGCTTCACCGGCGGCAATATCCCATTCCATGCAGGGCCCTCGTCGTGGATACCCGTCGGCACGCCCCGCTGCCAGCTCCACCAGTTTCAGCGCACTGCCGGCCAACCGCTCCTCGAGCCTTGGAAACCGCTGACGCAGCATGACCATCATCGCCTCCTGCTCTCGGCCGCGATGACTGCGCGAAACCACGATCACCGGTGTTTCATCGTCGCAAGGACGGGGCGAAAGCACCGTACGACTACCATCGTTCATGTGCAGGGTGTCTGCCCGCCCCGTAGGCACCACACCTACATGAACCTCACCCCGGGCCGGCACACCCACCACTCCGAGCAGCGGTTGCCCAGCCTCGATCAAAGCAATGTTGACCGTAAATTCGCCATTCCTGGCCAGGAATTCCTTTGTGCCATCCAGCGGATCCACCAACCAGAAGCGCTGCCAGCCGGCACGCTCCGCCGCTGGAGCATGGCGCCCCTCCTCGGAAAGCACGGGAATTGCGGGCGTCGCCGCCTCCAAACCCCTGCGAATCACCCCGTGAGCCGCCAGATCCGCCTCTGTTATCGGCGAGGCGTCCGCCTTGGAACGCATGCCCGGATCGTCAGCCTCATACCACTTCATGATCACCACGCCTGCTTCGGCAGCCAGCCGCTCCGCCAGTTCGGCCAGGGCATCGAGCTCCGCAACGGTCACGGGCAGCGTCCTCTGGAGGCTGTTTGATCGGGCTGCGTTCCCTTTGGGCCCAGACCGCCAAGGCGCATACGCGCAAGATGCAGCGCAGCGATGGCCCGCGCCTCACAGAAATCCTCACGGGCAAACAGGCCGTCAATGTCATCCAGCGGCCAACGCGATACATCCATAGGCTCTGGCTCATCGCCAGGCAGACTTGCCGGATACAATCCGGTTGCCAGCGCCACGGTCTGAGTGAAGCCCATATGACCGGGCGCCACCGACAGTTCCTTGAGCAGTTCGATACGCCGGGCTCCGAATCCGGCTTCCTCCTTCAATTCCCGATTGGCCGCGTCTTCCAGGCTCTCTCCAGGATCTGCAGCCCCCTTGGGCAAAGTGAGCTGATAGGCATGAAAACCCGCCATATACTCCCGGATGAGTAGGATATCGCCCGCGTTGTCCACAGCCACTACCATCACCGCCCGGTGCCCGGTCGCCGGCAGCCGCTCGTAGGTACGTTCGACACCATTGCTGAAGCGCAGATCGAGCTCCTCGATGCGAAACAGGCGGCTGCGCGCCACCTCTCGCCGTGCCAGAATCTGCGGTCTTCGGTCGGGCGTTGGGTCACCGCTCATCGATCTCACCTTGAAGCCTCGCTGGCGCACCATTATAAGAGTTACTCACCTAAGGCAACGTCCGGATGGTTCCATGCTGGACTGGACCCGGATCGAGACCGTCCTGCTGGACATGGATGGTACGCTGCTCGATCTGCGCTTCGACTCGGAATTCTGGCTCAATCACCTGCCTGCCCATTTCGCGGATCATCACGGCCTGGACGATGAGACCGCAAATGCAAGGCTGGAGGTGCTGTTCAAGCAGAGCCGGCGCCGGCTGGAGTACTACTGCCTTGACTGGTGGAGCGAGCGCACCGGTCTGGACATCGTCGGTTTGAAACAGGACCTCATTCACCTGATCCAGTACCGACCCAGCGCCCAGGAGTTCCTCGCCGCTGCGCGCGGATCCGGGCGGCAGACGGTGATCGTCACAAACGCCCACCGCGCCGGACTGGATCTCAAACACCGCCATACCGGCATCATGGATCTGGTGGACGCAGTGGAGAGCGCACACGATCACCGCCTGCCTAAGGAAGACGATGGCTTCTGGTCCACAGTGCAGGGCCGGCTTGGTTTCGACCCAGCCACCACGCTTCTGGTGGACGACAACATGGAAGCCCTGGCCGCCGCCGAACGCTATGGCATCGGCCACCTGCTGGCGGTGGCGCAACCGGATTCCGGCGCCGCCCGCCTCGAAGGCCTGCCCTATCCGGCCCTGGATGATTTCGCCCTGCTGCAACCCATAGCGCCCCTGCTCACCGGGCTGAAGGCGTTGCCCGAATGACGGCCAGCGAGCGCCTGAGGCTGGACAAGTGGCTGTGGGCCGCGCGCATCTTCAAGACTCGGGCCATTGCCAAGGAAGCGATTACCGGCGGTAAAGTGCAGGCAGACGGCCAGCGCGCCAAACCCGCCAAAGAGGTAACCGTGGGCACCATGCTACGCATCAGGCGTGGCGACGACGAGATTCTGCTCGAAGTGCTCATGCTGTCCGAGCAGCGCCGCGGGGCGACGGAGGCGGCCGAACTGTATCGGGAAACCCAGGCCAGCCTCCAAGCCAGAACTGAAGCCCAGGCCCGCCGCAAGGCCGCCCGCCAGGCCATCCGATTGCCCGCATCGCGCCCGGATCGGCGCGATCGAAGAACCCTAGAGCGCATCAAGCGCGGCACCAGCGAATGAGTACATGTATGCCCGATAACAGACCCAACACGATCTCAGAGAGCGATCACCTGCAGCGCTTCATGTTCGAGGAGCTCGACATCCGCGGGGCCCTGGCACGACTCGACGACGCCTGGGCAGCCGTTCGCGACGCTCAGAGCTATCCGGAGCCGGTACAGCGCCTGCTTGGCGAGATGCTCACGGCCACCGCCCTCTTGGCGAGCATCGTCAAGGTCAAGGGTACGCTCACGGTTCAGGCCACCGGCGACGGCCCCCTTGCCGCGGTCATGGCGGAATGCCGTGACCGCAGCCAGCTGCGAGGCATCGCCCGCATTCGGGACGAAGCGGCCTTCACCACCGACAGCGTGGCCCAGGGTGGCCCCGCCGAAGGCACCGCCGCCCTCGGCAAGGGCCTGATCACCATCACCATCCGGCCCGAACTCGGCGACCGGGCCGGCGAGGCCTACCAGGGCATCGTGCCCATGGATGGCTGCAGCCTGGCGGAAGCGCTGGAAGGCTATTTCGTTCAGAGCGAGCAGATCCCCACCCGCATTTGGCTGGCGGCCGACGAGGGCCGCACCGCCGGCTTGCTGATCCAGGCGCTGCCGCCGGAGCTGGCCCGTTTCGACCACGCGGAGCACCAGCGCGAAGAAGATTTCGGCCGCATCAGCCTGCTCGCAGGCACCGTCAGTGCCAGCGAGCTCAAGGATCTACCAGGGCAGCAGCTGCTCTCGAGGCTGTTCTTCGAAGAGACCCTATCCCTTCAACCATCAGAAAACCTGCAATTCTCATGCAGCTGCAGTCATGAACGCACCCGCGAGGCCCTCCGAGCCATGCCGCTGGATGAACTTGAGCAGATCATCAAAGAGGACGGCGACATTCGCATGACCTGCCAGTTCTGCCACGCGGAGTACCGCTTCGACGGCATCGACGTGGCCGCTGTCCACGCTCAGTCGCCACCCAGCAGCGACCCGTTGCATTGAAGGACCGCGGCCGCTGCGCAGCTGTCGCGTGATGTTTGTCGGTCTGGCATAATCCGCGACCTTTTCCAAGGAGGGTTGGGGCCCTGCGGAGCGTCCGCCGCCCCAACCAACTTGCCGCCCCGCGCCATCTGCCCTCCTGCCCACGCTAAAGCGGCTTTGAGATGGGAGGGGCGATGGGCGGGTAAGACGGCCCGTTTTAGCTTGCCAGTCCCCAGCGACAATGCATCATGGGGACACTGAAGGGACGGACATCGAACATGGCATTGGACATCGATAACACCTCACGCCGCACGGTCTACAAGGATCTCGCCCTCGCTCATCTGGCGGAGCTAGCCATCCTGCGCGGCGAAGGCGAATTCGCCAGCAACGGCGCGCTGGTGGTGCGAACCGGCAAGCGCACGGGCCGCTCGCCCATGGACCGCTTCGTGGTCGACGAGCCTGGCTCGTCTGCCGCCATCGATTGGGGCGCGGTGAACCGCCCGGTGGCACCCGCTGTGTTCAACGCCCTCTGGCAGCGGGTGGAAGACTACATGGCCGAGCGCGACAGCTTCGTGTCCTCGCTACATGTGGGTGCGGACCCGAATCACTACCTGCCGATCACGGTGACCACGGAAACGGCCTGGCACAATCTGTTCGCCCGGCTGCTGTTCATCCGTCCGGAGGGCTTCAATCCTGAGGCCAAGCCCACCTGGCAGATCCTCAACGCCCCCGGCTTCGTCTGCGATCCGGAGCGGGACGGCACCAACAGCGACGGCACAGTCATGCTCAACTTCGCCGAGCGCAAGGTGCTGCTGGCCGGCATGCGCTACGCCGGAGAGATGAAGAAGTCCATGTTCGCGGTACAGAACTTCCTGCTCCCCGAGAAGGATGTGCTGCCCATGCACTGCGCCGCCAACGTCAGTCATGACGGCGACGTATGCCTGTTTTTCGGTCTCTCCGGCACCGGCAAGACCACCCTCTCCGCCGACCCGGATCGTCTGCTGATCGGTGACGACGAGCACGGCTGGGGCCCCGGAAGCGTGTTCAACATCGAAGGCGGCTGTTACGCCAAGTGCATCGATCTCACACGCAAGAACGAGCCGGTGATCTTCGATGCCATCCGCTTCGGCAGCATTGTCGAGAACGTGGTGATCGACCCGGACACCCGTGAGCCGGACTACAGCGACAGCTCGCTGACCGAGAACACCCGCGCCTGCTATCCGCGCGAGCACATCGAGCTGCGCGCCGAAGAGAATCGGGCCGGCGAACCCCGTTCCATCATCTTCCTCACCTGCGACGTCTCCGGCGTGCTGCCGCCCGTGTCCATCCTTTCCAAGGAAGCCGCGGCCTATCACTTCCTGTCAGGTTATACGGCTGCAGTGGGTTCCACTGAGATCGGTTCCACCGAACCCTATCGGGCCACCTTCTCCACCTGCTTCGGCGCACCGTTCTTCCCGCGACCGGCGGGCGTGTACGCGGATCTTCTGGTCAAGCGGATGGAAGCTTTCGGATCCCGTGTCTATCTGGTCAACACCGGCTGGACCGGCGGCGGCTACGGCGTTGGTAAGCGCTTCCCAATCCCGGTTACCCGCGCAGTGGTCAGCGCGGTGCAGTCCGGCGCACTCGAGAGCGTCGAGACCCGCAGCCTGGAGCGCTTCGGCCTGATGATCCCCACCGAGGTGCCGGGCGTGGATTCGGCCTATCTCGATCCACGAGAGGCCTGGGCCGACAAGAACGCTTACGACAATGCGGCACGCAAGCTTGCTGAGAAGTTCGTGAAGAACTTCGAGCGCTTCGATGTTGCCCCAGAGATCGCTGCCGCGGGCCCGCGCGTCGATTGAGGCCAGCGCCAGTTCGGAAGGAGAGGCTGCGCTCGTGAAACCACCATCGGCGCTGTACGAGGCACTCGCCACCGAATCGGGCGTTGCGGCGATTCGTGGACTCAACCGAGGCATTGAGAAAGAAAGCCTGCGCGTAGCCGGTGACGGCCTGCTTGCGCGCACGGAGCACCCCAAGGCACTCGGATCCGCGCTCACTCACCCCCACATCACCACTGATTTCAGCGAAGCCCAGCTCGAACTGATCACCGACGTCTTCGACAATGCCGAGGCCTGCCTCGAACAGCTCGACGGAATCCATCGCTTCGTTTACAGCGTCCTCGACGAAGAGATTCTATGGAGTGCGAGCATGCCCTGCGTGCTGCGCAATGACGATGCCATTCCCATCGCCAGCTTCGGATCGTCCAACGTCGGCATGGCCAAGACCGTCTATCGTCGTGGCTTGGGTCATCGCTACGGCCGACTGATGCAGACCATCTCCGGCATCCACTACAATTTCTCACTGCCGGCCGACTTCTGGCCCTGGTATGCGGCCGCTACCGGTCGCAGCGGCAGCCCCCAGACACTGGCCACAGAGGGCTACTTCGGACTGATCCGGAATTTCCGCCGCCATTCCTGGCTGCTGCTGTACCTCTTCGGCGCCTCCCCGGCGGTATGCAAGTCCTTCCTCTCGGGGCGCGACCACGAACTTGAGAACTTCGACGAGGGCAGTCTCTACCTGCCCCATGCCACCAGCCTGCGCATGGGTGGCCTGGGCTACCAGAGCGACGCCCAGGCCCGTCTTCAGGTCAGCTACAACAGCCTCGAGGACTACGCGCTGACCCTGCGCGAGGCCCTGACCCGGCCCTATCCCGAGTATCAGGCCATCGGCCTGGAGCAGGACGGTGAATTCAAGCAACTGTCCACCAGCCTGCTGCAGATCGAAAATGAGTTCTACGGCACCATCCGCCCCAAACGCAGCATTCATCAGGGCGAACGCGCCCTGCATGCCCTAGGCGAACGTGGTGTGGAATACGTGGAAGTCCGTTGCATGGACCTGAATCCCTTCCTGCCACTGGGCATCGATGCCGAGACCATCCGTTTCCTGGACGCCTTCCTGCTGCACTGTCTGCTCAGCGACAGTCCCGAGGACAGTCCAGAAGAGAACGAGGCCCTGCGTCGCAACCAGACCCGAATCGTCAACCGTGGCCGTGAACCCGGCCTTGAACTCGAAGATCGCGGCGCCATGCGCAACCGCACGCAGTGGGCCGAAGAAATCATCGAGGCCTGCACCCGGACCGCGGCTGCCCTCGACGAGGCCCAGAGTGGCGACGACCACGCCCGCGCCATTGCCGCCCAACTCGCAAGGATACGGGACCCTGAGCAGACCCCTAGCGCTCGCATCCTGCACGTCATGCGCGAAGGACCCGTACCATTCTTTCGCTTCGCCATGGACGCATCCGAGATTCACGCGGGCCACTTCCGCAGCCGCCCACTCGACGCAGCGAGCCAGACCCGCTTCCAGCAGCAAAGCGAGGCATCCCTGCGCAGGCAAGCCGGTATCGAGGCCGCCGACAGCATGGATTTCGCCACCTATCGCCGGCAATACATCGAGCAGGAACTACTGCCAGGGCGCGCGCCCGCCACAGCCGAAACCGGCTGATGAATTTTCTCGCCCACCTGCTGTTGTCGGGTTCCGACCCGGACTGGCGGGCGGGTGGTTTTCTTGGCGACTTCATCCGCGGACCACTGACGGGTGAAAGACCGGCAGCCATCGAACGCGGCATCGCCCTGCACCGCCATGTGGACGCCAGCAGTGACCGCCACTCTGCGGTTCGTGAAGCGACACTGCTGTTCCCCACTCCCTACAGGCGCTGGGCACCCGTGGCCCTCGACCTGCTCTTCGACCACTTTCTCGCCCGCGACTTCGAACGCTGGGACCTGCAGCCGCTCAAGGCCTTCAGCCGCGAATGCTACGAGCAGCTCGGCGCCCGACGCACTCACTTCACCGATCCGGCGCGCCGATTTCTCGATCGCATGACGGAGGTGGACCTGCTGACCGCCTATGCCCACCGCAGCAGCGTTCCGCGAGCTCTGGCCCACGTCTCGGCTCGCGCCCGTCGCAGCAACCCGCTGGCGGAGATGAATGCCACCCTCAAAGAGCTCGAGCCGGAGCTGCAGGCAGCCTTCGAGCGCCTGATGCCAACCCTCATGGCAAGCAGCCGGGCGCGGATCGCAGCGGCCTTTGATGAGCCCAATCGCCGCTCAGGATAGACTGACCCATCGCGCCAACCCCATTCGAACAGCAACAGGACACCGAGGAACCATCATGAAAGCCGTACTGTGCAAGGCCTATGGCCCACCGGAATCCCTGGTCATCGATGACATCCCCGAGCCGAGCTGCGGCCCAGGACAGGCGCGCATCGCCGTCGAAGCCGTGGGCATCAACTTCCCGGACTGCCTGATGATTGAGGGCAAGTACCAGTTCAAACCGGAGTTCCCCTTCTCGCCGGGCGGCGAGCTGTCTGGCACCGTGCTCGAGGTGGGTGAGGGTGTAGGCAATGTGGCCGTCGGCGATCGCATCTGCGGCGGCGGTGGTCACGGTGGCTTGGCCGAGCAGATCGTCCTGCCTGCAGAGGGCCTTCGGCCCATCCCCGATGGCATGGACATGACCACGGCTGCAGCCTGGAGCACCACCTACGGCACCAGCTACCACGCGCTGAAACAACGGGGTCAGCTGCAACCAGGCGAGACGCTGCTGGTGCTCGGCGCCGGCGGCGGGGTCGGCCTTGCCGCAGTCGAACTTGGTCATGCCATGGGGGCACGGGTGATTGCCGCCGCCAGCTCCGAGGCCAAGCTTGCAGCGGCCCGCGAAGCGGGCGCCGATGACTGCATCGACTACAGCGACGGCGAACTGAAAGAGAAGGTGAAGGCCCTCACCGGCGGCAAGGGCGCCGACGTCATCTATGATCCCGTCGGCGGCCCGCTTTTCGACCAATGCATGCGCAGCATCAATTGGAAAGGACGGATACTGATCGTCGGCTTCGTTGGCGGTGACATTCCCAAGGTCCCTACCAACCTGATCCTGCTCAAAGGTTGCCAGGTCGTCGGCGTCTTCTACGGCTCCTTTGCCGCCAGGGAGCCCGAAGCGACCGCCCGCAACTGGGAAGAGCTGCGAGAGCTGTTCACCGCAGGCAAGATCAAGCCCAAGGTCAGCCAAGTCTATCCGTTTGCACAGTCCGCCGCGGCCCTTCGCTGCCTGACTGATCGAAAGGCCATCGGGAAGGTCGTGGTCCAGGTGGGCGAGGAGCGCTGAGTCGTGGTCATGCTGTTCGCCCCCAGACCGCTGTTCGCCGCCATGGCCATCGCCGCTGTGGGCCTTCTCGGGGCGGCATTCTTCCTCGAGCACCAGATGGGTCTGGTGCCCTGTCCGCTGTGCATGATGCAGCGGATCTGGGTTGGCGTGGTGGGCCTCGTGGCACTGATCACTGCGGTGTGGGGCGGGGGCTATCGTATCGGCGCTGCCGGAGTGACCGTAGCGGCACTCGTCGGCAGCGGTTTTTCCCTGCGTCAGCTCTGGTTGCAGAGCCTGCCGCCAGATCAGGTACCCGCCTGCGGACCCGACCTCTACTACATGGTGGAAGTCTTCCCCTTGAGCGAGGTGCTCCTGGCCATGACCGTCGGCACCGGCGACTGCGCTGAGGTCCATCCGGTCCTGGGGCTATCCATACCAGCCTGGGTTCTGCTCGCCTTCATGGCCTTTATCGTCGGTGCCATCCTTGCCTGGCGGGCCAGCACCACGGCGCAGCCAGGATGATCGCCACGTGAGTTCCCGCAGCCTGCCGGAGCTCGCTCCAGAGCAGCGACGCATCCTGGTGGTCAACGCCAAAGGCGGTTGCGGCAAGACCACGCTGACGACAAATCTGGCAGCACTGTACGCTTCGATGGAGGTGGAGACGGCACTCGTGGACCACGATCCCCAGGGCTCCGCCAGTCAATGGCTCAAGGCGCGCGATGAGTCGCTGCCCGCCATTCAGGGCATCGCGCCCTGGAAGCACACTGGGGACGCGTCTACCACCCGCAGCTTCCAGATGCGACTCGCTTTCGAAGCCCACCGCGTGGTCATCGACACCCCAGCCGCCCTGGCGGCCAGTGACTTCAGGCGTTGGCTGGGAGAGGCCGATCGAATCGTGATCCCGGTCCTGCCGTCTGCCATCGACATCAAGGCAGGCGCCCGTTTCATCGGCGATCTGCTGCTGAACCGCCACTACCGTAATAAGCCTGTGCCACTGGCAGTGGTGGCCAACCGAGCGCGGCGCAATACCCTGGTCTTTGAGAAGCTCGAGCGTTTCCTGATCTCCCTGCGCATCCCCTTCGTCGCCACGTTCCGGGATCTTCAGGGCTACGTCCGTGCCGCAGAAAGCGGCGAAGGTCTATTCGAACTGACCCGCGGCGTCGACGATCAGGAGTGGGAATCGTTCGAACAGCTCATCCACTGGATCGAAGCCACGCCCGGCGCCCACGGCGTCGCTTGAAAGCCCGCGACATCAGTAGAACGCGAGTTGAACGGGTCGGCCCCGCGGCTTGTCGATTCGGCCGCGATGGCCCACGCCACTGCAGACGGCAGCAGACAGAACAGGATCGTCGTATACCGACCTTGCCGAGCCCAAGACGATCCACCAGCGGGACAAGGGTGGTGCGCACCCCGTCGCCGCCGACATGCAGATAGCCAAGGGTCGCAGCGAGAACAGGCGCTGCCCGCAGCTCCCGGACCCAGATGAAGGTCGGGCTCTCGCAGCATGCCGAAAGAATCCGTCAGCAAAGGCCCCGCCCAAGGGATGCGCTCGAAATTCTTGAGCATCCCTCGCCTGATGGTGGTCAATGGGAGCGCATGTGGCGTAAAGTATGGGTGTAGCACACAAAGATGGCCTCCTTTGTCGATCGTTGATCGATTACAGGGCGCGTGCTACCTTACTTACAAGTTTGTAGTCACGGGAGCGTTCAGGTGGATATCAAGAAAGTGCTCATTGCGGCCATCGCGGCCGTGGTCCTTGCCTCGTCGTTCCCTGTGAACGCGCAAGAACGCCCCGCAGGGTTTATCACTGGACTAACTCCCGCCCAGTCAGTTGCGGCTGGCCTTGGTCTGGTTGTAGCAGGGGTTCTGATCGCTGACGAGATCGGAAGCAGCGGAAGCGGTCCTCTCTCCCCGGTTGATCCGCCTCCGGTTGATCCGCCTCCGGTTGATGAGACGCCAGCCACCGAGACTCCGGCAACGTCCACCACCGGAACCTGAGCCACCCGCAGATCAGGTGAGATGTAAAAACAGCCAGCTTTGCAGCTGGCTGTTTTCGTTTGTGCGGCGAAAAGAGAGATTGCGGGCTCTTTCCTTTCTCGTATTCTGCGTCTCGTATTCTGCGCTGGGAGTCTGAGCGGCAGAACGTGAAAGCGCTGCGACGCTCCGCTCCCAGTTCTGCCGCTCAGGACACTAGCCCGCCTATCTCAGCGATGTGCGAGGCGAGGGCGTTGAGGTGCCCGTAAAGACGAGGCTCGCGACAGTTCGGGCGCGCAGGCGTACTTGACAGTACGTCGACCGATTCGCCGGGAGCGAATCGCGTCGCACGCAGTGCGCCCGCAAGGTGCGCAACAGCCCAACCGCACCGGCGGACCGGCGGACCGGCGGACCGGCAGGATTTGCCGGCGTCTCCGCGTCCGCAGCCCTGAATCGGTGAGATAGGCGGGCTAGTCGCTGCCGAGAAGCTCTTCCCAATCCCGCACGGAGAGCCTGCGAGAGCCGAAGAGGGCGAAGGCCTGTTCCGGCGAGCCAGGCACGCGTTTCCTCGTCTGTACGATGAGATCATCGATCCCGTCGCCGTTGAAATCCCCGATACTGGAGACCGCCGCGCCGAAAGCTGATGACGGCCCGCTGAGCAGTGTGAAGCCGTTCTCGCCGTCGATGCTCGCGAGATCGAACTCGGCCAGGAAGCCGTTCCTCGTGCCGAAGACGACATGCACGCGGCCACGGTCGGCGAAGTCCCGAGCCCGATGATGAGGTCGCCGAGCCTGTCTCCGTTCACGTCCCCGGCCCCCGCGACCGAAGAATCGAGGTATCCAGTGGGGCTGACGCCTTTCAATCTGAACCCGTCGACGCCGTTCAGCGCGTCGAGATCGACGGTGGCGCCGAAGGACGCGGCACCCGCCCGGCCGAAAACGACATAGGCAGCGCCTTCGAAACTGCCGCTCTGGTTGAATGCTCTGGGCATCCCGATGACGATGTCGTCGATACCGTCGCCGTTCAAGTCACCGGCGGATGAGACCGTTCGCCCGTCCAAGCCGATGCCATCACTCTGGCCACCGATGAGACGGAAGCCGCGGGGCTGTCGATCTCCGATTGACGGGTGACCGCCACGCTGTAGCTCTCGGTGGTCGCCCCGTTCGCGGCTGTGACCTGCAACGTGATGGTGTTGAGACCCTGCTCCAGGTCGATGGGCGTGGACGCTTCTCCGGAGCTCATGCTGGCATCGTTGACGGTGAGGCTGGCCGCTGAGTCAGCGAGCGTGGCTGTGATCTGCACGCTCATGACGTCGCAGTCCACTTCGACGCTGTAACTGGTCTGTGCAGGCGCGAAGCCGGGTGTGAGCGAGCCGGTGCTGAGGCTCAATCCGCTGAGGGTGGCATCGGCACCAAGCGGGTCTGCATCGTCACCAGGCGCAACCGAGTCGTCAGCAGGCGGAACCGAGCCGCCTCCTGGTGGTAGCGAATCGTCTCTTGGCGGAAGGCCGGAACCCGGGCCTGCCGGTTCATCGCTACCTCCGCCACAGGCAACGATCAGAACGGACATACACAGCAGCGTGGCGACCTTCACTATGGGGTGACGGATACGGATCATGAGCGGTCGACCTTGGTGGGTTCGAGTAACGTAGGTAGAGATCGCGTCATCCGGCGCAAACCAGGTGCTCGCGATCCTGGAACCACCCATCCCGAACTGGCTCGCCTTCAGGTCAAGCACTGTGGATCGAGGCCGGCCGTCTTGGAATATCCCGAAAGGGCTATGCGGGAAGGGTTTTCCCGCGATGAATCATCGAGGAAGATGGGGATGGTTGTCGGCGTGGCCGGCTGCGGCAGTTGGGTTCGAGGAGGACTGCAATGCCTGACAGTGATCCCGCAGCGGACATGATCGAACAGCTCGATCTAGGTGCGGATCCGTATCCGGCGCTCCCCGTGATGCCTCCGGAAGCGCTACGCGACGGGGACGTACTCATGATGCTCGGGCAAGGGATCTCCTGGATTGGAAAGCTTCCGGTGCCCGTGTCCTTGCTGATCCGCGCCCTGGACGGCGGCGCCTACTCCCATTCGGCGGTGGTGAGCATCATCGACGGTGAGCCCAAGGTCTGGGATCACAGCGAGGATTGGCTGCTCGGGCCGGTAAGCCTGCACGACGGCATCAGGAAGCACGCGTGGTGCCACGTGTATCGGCTGTTCAAGGATGGCAAGCACGCTGGGTCGAGCCGCTATCCCTACGCCCCCATCGCGAAGGCGTTGGCGGAGCGTCAGGGCGACGCCTACGACACCAAGCTGTTGCTGATGGCCGCCGTGGTGGCAGTGGTCAGTCGCATACCGGCCGACGCGTGGGCTCGGGAGGCGGCTCGCCTTGCGCTGGAAGCGGTCGTGGAGCTCATCAACGAGTATCTCGATCGCCACGACATCCGCTCCAGCATGCTGATCTGCACCGCCGTCACGGGGCTGTCCTACTGGAGCGCAGTCAACGCGACACCCCACGATTACGCGCTTGAGGTGGACATCCAACGACGCGGCGCCGTTCACGATCACGGCAGCGAAGACTGGAAACGAACCATCGCCAAGGTCAAGGCAGCTCTGACCCGCGTGTGGCCGGATTTCCCCGATGACCTGGCGCGGTTCAGGAAAACGCAGGCGAGCAACGCTCATTGGGTCGAGGTCGGCGGACCGCTGCTTCCGGTCAACCTGGTCTCGCCGTCCGATCTCGAGTTCAGCCGCACCCTGAAACGGGTTGGCCGCCTGCGTATTCCGCAGTAGCGTGCCCGCTCAGCTGGGGTTGGTATACCCAGCCTTGCGCAGGCCAGCCTCGAAGCGCTCGAGATAGGCCGGCAACATCGCACCACCAATCAGCCGGAACCCTTCTATCGTGAACCCCGGCTGCACGCGAATCAGCTCCGCCAGCGCCGCTTCCGCTTCTTCCTGCCAGCCCGCCGTCGCAGCAGCGGACGCCAGCATGGACCAGATCAGCATCTCGTCGCCCTTGAGATCCGCCGCTCGATGGAGATAGTGGCAGCACAGGTCGAGGCGGTCGGCTGCATAGTGACAGACGCCGATGGAGGCCAACATCGCGTAGTTCGCGCTATCGTGGGGCGAAAGGGCGATGGCTTGCTCCAAGCATTCGATGCCAGCGTCCGGATCGCCACGCATGCCGAGGAGCTGACCAAGAAAACTGAACGCGCGGGCGGAGGAGGGATTGCGCTTCGTTGCGCTCTCGAGTTGCTCGATGGCGGCACCAATATCGCCGCGCAACATGCACGCAGTGCCGTCGGCGATGAAGCTGTAGGGATCATCCGCTGCGATGCGTTTGCACAGCGCCGCGTTCTGCGCCACGGCCTGTGTGCAGCCCATGGGATCCGTCGTCCACTGAAACACCAGTTGCAGGTAGTTGCCCATGGCCATCGCATAGGCCGCGGCAAGACATTCCGGATCCAGATCGAGCGCTCTGGCTGCCAGATCGAGACCTTTCCTGCACGCCGCTTCTTCCCGGAGCTCGACCTGCGCCAAGCCGCCCATGCCCATCTGCCAAGCATCGACGTTTAATGGGTGCTGGCTGCGCGCCAGGCGGATTTCCGATCGCATCATCTCCGGATGAATCGCCGCCGCGACGGCTCGTGCAATATCGTCCTGCACGCTGAAGATGTCGCTACGGAGACCGTCGAAGGTCTCAGCCCAAAGATGGGTATTGCGGCGCGCATCGATGAGCTGCGCGGTGACCCGCACCCTGTCCTCACTGTGGCGCACGCTGCCCTCGACGACATACGCAGCACCCAGCTCAGTCCCGACCCGCCGGATATCGTTGGTCTGACTCTTGAAGGCAAAACAGGACTGGCGCGCGATTACGGGAAACCACTGCCAGCGGGACAAACGGGTGATGATCTCTTCGACCAACCCGTCCGCGAAGTGTGCGTCCTCGTCACCTTCGCTGAACAGGTCGAAGGGCAGCACGGCGATGGCGTTGCCCTGCGATGGCGCATCGTTGACGGACGCCTGAGCAGCTCTCAGGACCAGGGCTGCTTCGGTGCGATTGCTGACGTCGAGCAGCCGATAAATCGCCGCCATGTGCACCTTCACGGTACCCGGCGCGATATCGAGTATTCTGGCGATGTCCGCGTTCGTCAGCCCTTTGGCCGCGAGGTTCAGAATTTCCTGCTGCCGCGGGGTCAGCGACGCGGTGGCGACGGCTTTTTCAGTCATCTCTGCACCGACTGCGAACAACCCCTCGAGAATAGCTCAACAAGAGGCCCATAGGCAGAATAACTGGGCATTTCCTGCCAACCGCAGCAGGCACGGCAGTCAGTCAGCGGCCCGTGCACAACACTGAGGCTCCGGAAGGCAGGCACCGGCCGCCGGAGGGAGGGCCTTCAAGGATGCAACGGTCAACTGCAGCGCAGTCAGCTCGCGGACTGCTCCGGCACGGAGCGCCATGCCGGCGCCAGGCTGTCGGACACGTTCGGGACTCTTGCGGATGACCGCGTGACTGCTTCAGGTCCGCTATGAACCGCAGGCGCCCACCCCAGTATGGGCGTCGAAAATAAGCCCCCTTGAACCGTTGGTCCCAGGTCAGCGGCGCGGCAGGCAGATCACTGCAAGACGCGCAGGTGCGCTAGAAGACGGGGATCGTTCGCACAACTCATGCAATGGATCGAGACCACAACCAGCCACTTCGGCGTCAGTTGAGCGCATCAGCTGCGCGCCGACCGCGCTGCTCGTCGATTCGTGCCGCAATACCCCATGCCACTGCAAACAGCAGCAGGCAGACCAGGATGGCCGTGTGCAGACCGAGCAGTGCCTGCAGCAAACCGATGGCCAGCAGCCCGAAGAACCCCGCCAGACGCATCGCCAACCCCCAGAATCCGAAGAACTCGCCGCTGCGGGCCAGCGGCGAGAACAAGCCCACCAGCGTACGCGTAGCCGACTGGCTCGAACCCAGGCTCAGGCCCGAGGCACACCCCACCACCAGAAACACATGCTGGGCCTGCCAATGGATTCCAGCGTAGCGGGCCAGCGCATCCACCAGCAGGGGCGTCCCCCAGATCAGGCCGATGGTCACCATCCAAAGCACCAAAGTGATGCGGTAGGTCCGCAGCGCGCCGATGCGATCGGCCAGCGCCCCGAAACCGAGTGCACCGACGGCTGCCGTGACCTGCACGATCACGAACATCAGGGTTCGAACGCGATCGTCCCAGCCAATCACCTGGGCACCGTAAATGAACGAGAAAGTGATGATGATGGCAATCCCGCTCATGGCGAAGAACACCGACAGCAACAGCACAGCGAGATCGCGATGATCCTCCAGTTGGGTAAGGGTGCTGCACACCCGGTCCACACCGGCATGCAGGTAGCTCCGGGTCCCAGCGAGCAGGGGAGCTGACCGGGGCTCCCGGAGCCAGATAAAGGTCGGGATCGCGGCAAGCAGGAAGAATCCTGCCGCGAAGGGCCCCACCCAGCGGATGCGCTCGAAGTTCCCAAGGCTCACTTCGCCGAGGAAGAGCAGCACGAACACCGCCGATACCATGCCGCCGACGTAGCCTAGCGCCCAACCCAATCCAGATATTTTCCCCAAGTCTTCCGGCGGACCGAGGCCGGGCAGGAAGCTCGCGATCACGACTTCACCCATGGCGTAGGCGAAGTTCGAGATCACCAGCAGCGCCATGCCCAGCACGATCCAGCCCGGTGCAACGAAGTACAGCAGCGCGGTACTGCCAACGCAGAGCAGGTAGCTTGCGAACAGGAACTGCTTGCGACGCTGGGTGTGGTCCGCCACGGCGCCGGCCACCGGAGCGCAGACCACCACCAGCAGGTAGCTCAGCGCCAGCGCAAGGCTCCAGTACAGGTTGCCGAGGCGATAATCCGGCCCGTCACCCACGATGACGCGGGTGAAGAGATCGCCGAAGATCACGGTGATGATCAGTAGCGTGTAGGCCTGATTGGCAAAGTCGAACATGGCCCAGCCGAGGATCTCGCGCTTGGGCGCACGGCCCCGGGGCGTCACGCCTGCCTCCAACCCATGCTCGAACACGCAGCACTGCAGCGCTCCCGCTGCTGCCCCGCAGGCGCGACCGTGCAGGCTTGATCCGCATACCGGCGAAAGGCTTGCGGCGCGGAGACGTCAGGCGTATCGGCCACGATATCGCCCTCGTCAGGGTGCGCGCAGATCCCGAAGCATGGGCTGATCGTTCATGAACGCCACATTCTCCGCGGCATGACAGGCGATGCAGGCCACCCGCGCCTGCTCGAAAGCAGCCCACATCGCGGTCAGGTCTTCCGTAACCAGGACATCAGCGACCGGGTCGAACACCCATTCGCTTGCGCCGGCGCAAACCGGCCATCGCCGCTAAACCCAAACCCAGGAGGCCAAAAGTCGCTGGCTCCGGAACCCCAACGGATTCACCATAGACGACAAATCGGAGCGAGGAGAACTCCGTGTCGCGCCATTCGCCAAGGTCTCCATCCCAGAGAAAATAGCTGGGAGAACCAATATCCACGGCACCCGTGAACTGCGAAAACGGCATCGAAGCACTGCCGGTTGCTCCAAACAAGCCACTGCCGAAGATAACGCCATAATCCCCTGGACCCAGGGTCAATGACAGCGCCAGCGACCGCTCCGCGCTCGGGAAGGCGACGTCGAAAGTCCCCGATGCAAGGACAACTCCCAGGTCGAAGGGATTCCCCGCTGGGAGAAGGTCGTCGCCAGTCAGGGAGACAATCGCTCCGAAGATACTCCCGCTGCCCTGCAAATGACCGGCGATCGAGGTCACATTGGTAGCCGAAGCAAGGCTGAATTTTGACCCCACAAATTGCTCCCCGAACACGGAAAGTCCAGGGTGAATCCCTGTTTCGCCAAGCGTTGCCGATTCATGGATGATCGTTGCAGAGGCATCGTTTGCGAAAGTGATAGCCGCAACGAGCATGACGGCTGCAAAACCGAATCGCGTGTTTGCAAACATGGAAGATATCCAGATTGGTCGAGGCACATCGGACTACACAGCAAATACCGCGCCTAAAAATAAAACTTTTTTTAATCAGAACGTTAGAGACGAGGTAAGTCTGATCCAGATATAAGCGTAAAATTTATCGACACCTCGACGGTCTCTTGGGAAGCGCTGAACAATTCGTCCTGAATAGTTCAGCGCACGCCGAGTGCGGCACATGTCCGTACTCGGCTCCCGTCGAATCAATGGCTTACGCCATTGATTCGCGAGCGGCACATCCATGTGCCGCAGGAAACGCTGATAAATCAGCG
>SLTB01000176.1 GCA_007130155.1 Pseudomonadales bacterium | reverse complement strand
TTGCTGTGGCCGCAGGGCGCTCAGTGTCCGCGGGCTGCATCGCGGATGGCGGCGAACTCATCCAGCTTGCGCAGAATCTCGTCGCGATCCTCGCTCCAGATGGTCATGGCAGCCGTGTCCACGCCTTCCTCGGCCAGCGCAGCAAGGCCATCGGGATCGGTAGTGGCGCCACAGACTACGATCTTCAGACTGTCCGGGTCGCGTCCGGCGGCGGCGAACTTCTCCTTCAGGGGTGCCGCACGATCAGCCACCGTGCTGCGGCCGGTAATGGGCATCCAGCCATCGGCGTAGCGGGTGATGGCGTCGAAGAGCTGTGGCCCCGTCCCGCCCCCCAGCAGAATCGGTGGGCCGCCGGGCTGGGCCGGCTTGGGCCAGGACCAGGACGGCTCCAGACTGCTGTATTGGCCTTCAAAACTGGCTTCGTCCTGAGTCCACAGCGCGCGCATGATGCCCACGCAGTCTTCGGTACGCCCCCGGCGGGTCTTGAAGTCCGCGCCGTGAGCAAGGGTCTGCTCCTCGTTCCAGCCGTAACCGATGCCGAGGCGGACGCGCCCCTTGGACCAGTGATCCAGCGTCGCCACCTGCTTGGCGAGACGGATGGGATCGTGCTGGGGAACCAGCGTCACGCTGGTGCCGAGTTCGAGCCGCTCGGTGACGGCGGCGATCATCGACAGTGCCACGTAGGGATCGCAGATGCGGCTGTAGTAGTCCGGCAGGGGATCGTCCTGACCCGGGGGGGAACCCGGCCAGCGGGTCTGGCGCGATGCCGGGATGTGGCTGTGTTCCGGGAGGTAGAGGGCGTCGAAACCCCGCGCTTCCAGGGCCTGACCAAGTTCCACCGGGTGAATGGCCCGGTCGGTGTCGAACAGGTTGATGCCGATCTTCATGGGGTTGCTGTCCTTCATCCGCTGCATGCGCAACGGGCGAAGTCTACCGTGCAACCATCACGTGTGCTTGGGACGTCAGGCCGCTCGGCGGCGGCATTGTCGACTGCGCTGCGCTCCGTCGACTGCCACAGGTCACTCCGCATAATAGCTTGGCGCTTCTTCGCTCACCTGCTCGGGACGACAGAGATCCCGAAGCCACGCTGTGAGATCCTCCTCGGTCGTGGTTCCCGCGGCCAGGCCGAGAAAGATGGGACACATGTCGGCGTCATCAGCAAGAAGGACGAATCCGTTGAGTTCGAGAAACAATTCGCAGGCGACGGCGGCGATCCGCTTGTTGCCGTCGATGAAGGGATGATTGCCGGCAATGCCTGCTGCCAGGGTGGCAGCAAGGGAAGGCAGGTCGACGTCGACACCATCATAGGCGAAGAGCTGCCGCGCGCGGGCGAGAGCGGACTCGAGGAGGTTCTCGTCAGGAATGCCCTCTGATCCACCATGCTCTGCGAGTTGCCGGTGGTGTATGGCAATGGCCAACCTGCCCGAGATCCAGATCGGCTCGTTCATGGCTATTGGGCCAGTTTCTGCAGCAGATTGCGCCGCCGGCGCATGATGCGCTCGGCGACTTCCATCTGCTCGGCAAACTCCGGTTCGTAAGGGGTCAGGCGAATCCCATCCGGAGTCTCGAGCACCATCAGCTCGTCGCCACGGCTCACCCGCAGCTTTTCGAGCAGGTCTTTCGGCAGGATGACGCCGGTGGAGTTGCCGATGGTGGTGAGCTTGAGGCGGCGGGTCATGAGAAATGCTCCAAGTGGGAGTGCCTGGAGCATTATAACGGAAATTATTACGGATCTGGTGGCGTTTTCGACGATCGCCGGACCCACCACCTCGAACCTTGTGCGCCCACTCCAGGGCAAAAGCCACCGTCAGCGTCACCTGCCACTCCGCGATCCTGTTGTCATCGATGCCACCGCGGATCGATTTCACCTCGAACCAGCGCATGTCGCGCACGCTCATCGAGGCGCGGGCGATCGCCCCTTCGGAGGCGCGGGCGATCGCCCCTTCGACTGCAGCTTCGATGCTGTCGGCGGACGAGCCCACCAGTTCAAGCTGCTTGTAGACGGTGTCTTCCATATTCATCTCTCCGGGCTGAGTCGCCCCACAGATGGAGGCGGCAGGCGGCTGCAGACTTTGCGGCCGGGCCCCGGATCGTCCCGAAAGCGCTGCGGTGGGGTCTCTGCGCTGGCCCGCCAGAGCCCGGCCCGGACGTAGTACTCTGGTCACTACTCTGGTCACCGGGCGCGGCTGTCGGGGACGATGCAGTTGGCCCACGCCCTGATCCTTGTTGAGGAGAAGCTGCCATGACATTCGGCGTACTGGCATTTGATGGGGCCGAGGAGCTCGACTTCATCGGGCCCTGGGAAATGCTGCGCGTATGGAGCAAGTACGCGGGCGGTCCCGAGCCCTGCCTGATCGTGGCCGAGCACCCACGGCCGGTCGCCTGCGCCAAGGGCCTGTCGGTGAATCCCCATGTCACATTCGAGGATTGCCCGCAGCTCGACTGGCTGCTGATACCCGGCGGGGAAGGGACCCGGCGTGAGGTGGACAATGTGGCGCTCACCGGCTTCGTGGCGAAGCAGGCGGCCGGCGCACAGGGAGTGATGTCCGTGTGCACCGGCAGCTTCGTGCTGCATGCGGCCGGACTGCTGTCCGGTCGTCGTGCCACCACCCACTGGGGATCCCTCGATCGCCTGCGGGAACTTGGCGATGTCACAGTGGTGGAGGAACGCTTCGTTCGCGATGGTCACGTCTGGACCGCAGCGGGCGTTTCCGCCGGCATCGATCTCATGCTCGCATTCATTGCCGATCAGGCCGGCGAGCAGACGGCCGGCAAGGTGCAGTTCTATGCCGAGTACTATCCGCTGCATCGGCGCTATGGCGATGCAGCCGACGGCCCCGAAGCGCCGGCCTACCTGCGCGGTGGATCAGATCCTTCATGACCACGGAACCGCGTACCGGGCTGCCCGGGTTGCTGGATCGGGTGGTCGGACCTGGCGCGACGCCGGGCGAGTGGGCCCTGAACGTCATCCCGGCGCTGGTCGCCGCGACCCTGGCGCCCGTCTACGCCTACCTCATAGACGTGCCCTGGTCGGTCTTCGGCTACGTGGTGGCCGCCCTGCTGGCCCTGGACTTGGTGGGCGGTGTCGTCACCACAGCCACGGCGAGCGGGCGGCGTTGGTACCACCGTCCGACCCTCGGTGCGGGTGCGCAGATGGCCTTTGTGGGCATGCATCTGCTGCATCTGCTGCTGGTGTCCTGGCTGTTCCTGGGCTGGGATCCGTTCTGGGTCATCGCGGCTGGCGGCTGGCTGCTGTTCGTGGCGCTCAGTATCGTGACGGCTCCCGCCCACCTGCGTCGGCCGCTGGCCATGCTGGGCTATGCGGTGGCGTTGATCCTGGCCCTGTTCGTCCTGCCGCAGCCGGAGGGCTTGGAGTGGTTCCTGCCTCTGTTCTACCTCAAGCTGCTGGTCAGTCACCTGTCCGGAGCCTGACAATCGCTTGACTCAGCGCAGGGGAGACGCATGAACGATCAGGAGCGACTCGATGCCTTCGTCAGGGAGGCGCTGGCGGCAGGGCGGACCCGGGTCGAGATCACCACAGCGCTGGCTCAGGCCGGATGGCCGGAGAGGGCGAGCGATGAAGCACTGCAACGCTATGCGGACTCAGCCTTCACCCCACCGGTGCCGCGGCCGACGACCACCACATCACCGCGGGAAGCCTTTCTCTACCTGATCGCGTTCTCGACCCTCTACCTCAGCGCCTGGCACTTTGGCAGCCTGCTGTTCCAGTTCATCGATCTGCTGCTGCCTGATGCGGCAGAGGGCGCCTGGCAGGGAGAGTTTGCGCGCGGCCGGATTCGCTGGGCGGTGGCGGTGCTGCTGGTGGCGTTCCCGGTGTTCCTGCTGGTCTCCCGCCAGATCATCCGCGAGCTGGATCCGGCCCGGGCAGGTGGGGTCGGGCGTTGGCTCACTTCGCTGACCCTGTTCATCGCCACCCTGGTGCTGCTGGGCAACCTGGCTACGCTGATCTACCAGCTTTTAGGTGGTGCGCTGACCCTGCGCTTCGTGCTCAAGGTGCTGGTGGTGGGCCTGCTTGCCGGTGGCATCTTCGGCTACTACCTGCGCCAGCTCAGGCGCATGGACCCACCGGAGGCTTCCCCCTGAACGTCGAACGGGTACTGGCCATCAGCGCCACCATTGCTTTCGGCATTGCCGTGGTGGTGGGGTTGGTCGTGCTCGGGTCACCGGCGGATGAGCGCAGCCGGCTGCTGGATGCGCGGCGGGTCGAGGATCTGCACGCGCTGACCTGGGCGGTGAGGCGCCACTATGAGCGCGAGGGAACGTTGCCCGAGCGCATCGAAGACATGCTTGGCGACCTTGAGCCGCCCTGGCTCGAGGATCCGCGCACGGGTGAAGCCTACGGATACCGCCGGCTCGATGATGGCGCCTTCGAATTGTGCGCAACGTTCGAGCAGGTGGCTCAGCCACCCCATCGATCTGGGCTGCTCCTTGACGAGCCCTTCCGGCGTCACGACGCCGGTCAGCAGTGCTTCAGGGTTCCCGTGCCGGATTGACGCCCGCTTCAGCGAATGAAATCCAATGTCACCAGCAACCTCGGCTGCTCCGGCTGAATGTGCGGCGATCGATGGACGATGCCGCCCACGCTGCCCTCGAGCCAGCCTTCGCCACGGAACAGCCCGATGTCCCAGGGTTCGAGTGCCTGGGTCGTGATATCGCCGGTCTCGGGGTGTCGCAGCGGCAGGGCCGCGCGGCCGAGCTGGCAGCGATCCACGTACTCTTCGGGCAGCCACTCGGTACCGCGGCCGCCGTAGGTGGTGATCAGGCGGCAGGGAATGTGATCGACGTGAAAGCGCGGGCACATGGGCCCTTGCAGCGTCGCGATGCGCATGCCGACCGCATCGAGTTCGAACAGATCGGTAAAGATCGCCACCTGCAGTTCGAGGTCACGGCAGAACTCGGCGTAGCCTGGCAGGGTGGCGACGGCAGGTGCGAAGCCCCCGACGGCTGGGGGCAGTTGCTCCGTCATGGCAGTAGCGGGACCGACGATCAGCTCGGCGGACGGAAGACAGCGTCGCGCCAGTACCTCGGCCACAAACCGGGTCACGGCCGGGTCGGCAGGGCGGCGCGCTACGGCGAGATGGATCGCGGGCTCGTAGATGCTGGCGAGATCGTCGATGCGCTCACTCACATGCGCGTGTTCAGCCATGAGCGCTGGCCTCCTCCAGCTGCTCCTGGGTCCAGCGGGGGAAGGGGTCGGGCAGGGTGCGCCAACCGGTCGGCCCCGGGGCGAGCTCCGCATCGCTCAGCAGGCAGGCATCGAGGGCCGATCTCGCCGCGGCGACGTCCATCTTCTGCCCGATGAACACGATCTCCTGACGACGGTCGCCGTAGGGCTGGGCCCACCGTCGCATGATCTCATCGACGGCTTCCGGCTCTTCCGGCCACTGCTCTTTGGGTACTGCAGCCCAGAACAGTCCTGCAAAGCCGTGATGCATGATCCCGCCGGCCTGGGACCATGAGCCGGCCATGTCCGGCCGGGTGGCGAGCCAGAAATAGCCCTTGGACCTGAGCAGGTTGCCGTGTCGCCATCCGGCGCTCAGGAAGTCGTGCAGACGCTCGGGATGGAAGGGCTGGGTCGCGTGGTAGACAAAACTGCTGATGCCGTATTCCTCGGTCTCAGGCTTGTGCTCACCGCGCATTTCCTTGAGCCAGCCTGGCGCCAGAGAAGCGCGCTCGAAATCGAAACGGCCGGTGTCGAGCACGCGACTGAGTGGAACTTTGCCCCGCTCGGCATGGACGATGTCCGCCTCCGGGTTCAGGCGCCCGAGTACGGCCGTCAGCGCCGCCAGCGGCTCGGCATCGATGAGATCGGTCTTGCTGATCACCAGGACGTCGCAGAATTCGATCTGATCCACGAGCAGGTCGGCGACGTTGCGATCGTCTTCCTCACCGAGGGATTCGCCCTTTTCCTTCAGGCTCAATGCTTCGTGGTAGTCGCGGGGGAAGTTCACGGCATCCACCACGGTGACCATGGTGTCCAGCCGTGCGACGTCACCGAGGCTGACGCCGGACTCGTCGCGGAAGGTGAAGGTCTCAGCCACCGGCAGCGGCTCGGAGATGCCGGTGGATTCGATAACGAGGTAGTCGAAGCGGCCTTCCTGGGCGAGGCGCGAGACTTCCAGCAGCAAATCCTCGCGCAGGGTGCAGCAGATGCAGCCGTTGCTCATCTCCACCAAGCGTTCCTCGCCGCGGTGGAGGTCCACCTCGCTGCGCACCGTGGCCGCATCGATGTTCACTTCGCTCATGTCGTTGACGATCACGGCGACGCGGCGACCCTCGCGATTGTTGAGGATGTGATTGAGCAGGGTGGTCTTGCCGGCGCCGAGGAAACCGGAGAGGACGGTAACGGGAAGCATGGATTGGGCCTGCGCATCGGGTTGCGATAATTAAGTTATAACATAACATTAAATTCCATGCGCA
>SLTB01000135.1 GCA_007130155.1 Pseudomonadales bacterium | reverse complement strand
GGGGCACCGGGGCCTGGCCGAATCTGCAGCAGGAGCTTCTGCATCCTACCGTCGAATTCCCGGTTTGCAGTCCGCGCCTGCTCGAACGCGGGCCACCTCTGACTCAGCCGGCCGACCTGCGTCATCACCGCCTGCTGCACTGGCAGAGCCGCGGCTGGTGGGGGGCCTGGCTGCGCGCCTTCGAGGTGCAGGACGTGGACTGGAACTTAGGTCCGCTGCTGCACAACTATGCGCTGTCTCTTGACATGGCCATCGCGGGCGAAGGCGTGGCCCTGGCGGACGATCTGCTTGCCAGCGAAGCCCTGCTCAGAGGCGATCTGGTCAAGCCACTGGCGGAAGTGCGGGCACCGGAGTATCAGCAGCAGCTGCTCATGCGTGCCAACCCGGAACGCCCGGAAGCGGTGGCCGCCTTCCGCGACTGGCTGCGCAACGAAATCGCCCAGCATGACCGCCAGAACGCTGCCTTGCGGAAATCTAAGCCGTTTCACGCAGACGCCCGCAGCACAGAGCAACGGCGGCGGCCTTCCATCACCCAGAAGTGAGTCGCGTGACTTTCGGTCATGTGATGGGCACCCGAAATATCGTTTGTTGAGCAAAGCCCTGCGGCGCGACGATCGGCGATATGCGGAGACCCCGGTTTCCGTCGGCCGAATCCACCGCAGGAGCAGTCACATGGCCGCATTCGATCGCCCCATCACGCCTCCCCCGCAGCCCCGTATCGTCCACGGCGATGCTCCGCGCCGCGAGCCGAATTCCGAAGTATTCAGAGAGCAGGCCTACATCGACGGCCAATGGGTCGGCAGCCATGCACGCAGCGCTGTCATCGACCCCGCTACGGGCCACTGCATCGGTCGCGTCCCGATGCTGGAGGCAGACAGTGTGCAAAGCGCCGTGTCGGCCGCATCCCGCGCCTTGGATGATTGGCGGCAGTGGCTACCCCAGGAGCGTGCCGATCTCCTGCTGGCCTGGTACGCACTGATCAGCGATGCCAAGGAGGACCTTGCCCAACTCATGACTCTGGAGCAGGGCAAGCCCCTGACCGAGTCCCGCGGCGAGATCGATTACGGTGCCAGCTTCGTGCGCTGGTTCGCCGAGGAGACCCGTCGCCAGTACGGCCAGACCCTGCCTTCCCACCTGCCCGGCAAGAGCCTGCGGACCCTGCGAGAGCCGGTCGGCGTCGCTGCCTGTATCACGCCCTGGAATTTCCCCAACGCCATGCTCACACGCAAGGCCTCCGCGGCCCTGGCAGCGGGCTGCACCGTGGTGGCTGCCCCCTCCATGGAGACGCCGTTCTCGGCCCTGGCTCTGGCGGAACTCGCCGCCCGAGCAGGCTTCCCGCCGGGCGTCTTCAACGTACTCACCGGCGCGCCGGAAGTCATCGTCGGCGGCCTCTGCGCCCATCCTGACGTCCGCGCCCTGTCCTTCACAGGCTCAACGGAGATCGGTCGGCTGCTGCTCGAAAAGTCGGCACCGACCGTGAAGCGCGTGAGCCTCGAACTCGGCGGCCATGCACCGTTTCTGGCCTTCGACGACGTGCCCCTCGACATCCTCGTTAGGGCCGCCATTGACGCAAAGTTCCAGACCTCCGGCCAGGACTGCCTGGCTGCCAACCGGATCTACGTTCCGCGCAGCCTCTACGACGCCTTTGCCACCGCCTTCACTGCGGCGGCAGCGGCCCTGCGGGTAGGACATGGCTTCGATCCTGACACCGTAATCGGCCCACTGATGCATGAACGTGCAGTGGAACGCATGGAGCGCCAAGTCGCCGACGCCCTGGCCAAAGGCGCACGCCTGCTCACCGGCGGCCATAAGCTGCCGCTCGGACCCCGCTATTACGCACCCACCGTACTCGCCGATGTCACGCCTGAGATGCTCATCTACCACGAGGAGACCTTCGGCCCGGTGGCAGCGTTGATCCCCTTCGACGACGAAGCCGAGGTGCTCACAGCCGCCAATGACACCGAGTACGGACTCGCGGCCTACATCTTCACCCGAGACATCGATCGCATCGAGCGCATCACGAAGGGCCTGCGCTACGGCATGGTGGCGGTGAACAGCGTCAAAATGACCGGTGCGTCAGTACCCTTCGGTGGCGTCAAGCAATCCGGCCTCGGCCGAGAGGGTGGCCCCCTGGGGATCGAGGAATTCAGCGACATCCGCTACGTCTGCCAGGGCTCGTTGGCGGATTTCGAACGGCAATTCTGACCCGAGCCAACTTCGATGGTTGACAGTGTAAAAGTGGAGATCGAGCGATGACCCGACTGCCCGGAAAGCCGATCCTGGACGTGCGCGAGATCGCGCCCGAAACCCTGTTCGAGACGGTGCAGCAGCGCTTGGCCAACGGCGACCTGCTGACCATGAACACCCACGCCCGGCTCGGCTTCACACTCAAGGAATACCAGCGTCGCTGGGAGGCCGTGCTGGCGAACATGGCGCGCCTGGATCTCGACGTCCTGCTGGTGCGCTCGCCGGAAAACATCACTTGGCTGACCGGCTACGAGACGCCTGGATACTACAAGTACCACTGCCTGATCATGGCTCCGGGCATGGATCCTGTGTTCGTCCTGCGACGCTTCGAGTGCCTCAATGTGGCCGAATACGCCTGGGTCACCCGCATCGTGCCTGTGGATGACTGGGAAGTGCCCGCCGAGATCAGCGCCCGCGTGATGGGCGAACTCGGCATGCCCACCCGGCGCGTCGGCATCGAGAAGCGGGGCTGGTTCTGCACCCTGGAGGAGCACGAGCAGCTCCATGCCGCCCTGCCCGGCGCCGCCTTCATCGATGCTGCACCCGCGATCTGGGATGCAAGGATGATCAAATCGGATGAGGAAGTGGCGGTGATGCACCGCAGCGCCGCCATCGTCGATGCGGCCATGATCGCAGGCTTCGAGATCGCCCGCCCCGGAGTGTCCGACGACATCATCAATGCCGAGGTACACCGGGTGATCTTCGAGAACGGCGGTGAGTATATGAGCCTGCCGCCCTTCATACTCTCCGGTGAGCGCACCTGCCTGCCGCACCAGACCGCCCGCAGCGACATCGTCGGCGAGCGGGACCTTGTGTACTTTGAGCTCTCCGCAACCAAGTTCCGCTACTGCACCGCGCTGATGCGCACCCTGTTTATCGGTGAGCCCACTCACCGCCAGCAGCAGGTTGCAGAAGCCTGCATCGCGGCGGTGGAAACCGCCATGGCCACCATCAAGCCAGGTGTCAGCGCCGAGGACGTGGACCGTCTGGCCCGGGCCGAAATCGAGAAGGCCGGCTTCGGAGAGTACTTCCGCCATCGCCTGGGCTATTCCATCGGCGTCAACTACCCGCCAGATTGGGGCGAGGGCGAGATCATCAGCCTGTGCCGCGGCGAAACACGCGTGCTGCAGCCCGGCATGGTGTTCCACATGGTGCCACTGTGTCTGATCTACCGGCAGTTTGGCATCGGTTTCAGCGAGACGGTGCGGGTGACGGAGAATGGCTGCGAACGGTTCTCGACGTTACCGCTGGAAATCACCATCAAACACTGAAGCCGGCAGCAAGAGATCTCGGCCCTGATCGCAACCGCAGTTCCGCGCGGGCGCCGAACGCAGCAAGGTCTCTCATGGCGGGAGTCTTTCGGCATCAGATGAGAACAATTATCATTCGTTATATCTATCCTGAATCCGCCCGCAACACCAGACTGCAGGGCTCCGCGGGGACCTGGCATCGGCCCGCCCCCATGCTTCGATAGTTATTGCCTATGACTGTGATCGGCACTTTCGAATGGCACCCGAAGCAGGCTCTCGTATACTCAGGCTCCTCCCGCCTTTTCGGGCGGAAGCACCGGTAACCGGACAAGGAAAGACATCATGGAGCTCAAAGACAGCAAGACCCTGGACAACCTGAAAGATGCCTTTGCTGGCGAGTCTCAGGCCAATCGTCGCTATCTGTACTTCGCGGCCAAGGCTGACGTCGAAGGCGAGAATGACGTTGCTTCCGTGTTCCGCTCCACCGCCGAAGGGGAGACCGGTCACGCGCACGGCCACCTCGAGTACATGGAAGCCGTAGGTGATCCGGCCACCGGCCTGCCCATCGGCACCACCCGCGACAATCTCAAGGCTGCCGTCGCTGGCGAAACCCACGAGTACACCGACATGTACCCGGGCATGGCCAAGACTGCTCGCGACGAAGGCTTCGACGAAATCGCGGACTGGTTCGAGACGCTGGCGAAGGCCGAGCGCTCCCATGCCAACCGCTTCCAGAAAGCCCTGGACGCCATGGGCTGATCCCGGACCCACTCCTGGATCGCAACGAGTGGGGGGGGCTTTCGAGCCCCCTCTCTGCTCAGGCCTGCAGGGCTCTGAACGGCCCGCCAACATTTCTAACAACAAGAGGATGACCGCGTGTCCGAGTATCGCGAAGGTAATCTCGAACGCCCGCAGCGCGAGCCTATCCCGTGGAAAGAGGCCGAGTTCTGGGAACAGGATGCGCTCGATACCGAACTCGAGCGGGTCTTCGACATCTGCCACACCTGCCGCCGCTGCGTCAGCCTGTGCCAGGCCTTCCCGGTGCTGTTCGACCTGGTGGACGAATCTCCCACCATGGAGCTCGACGGCGTCGATAAGGCCGACTTCCCCAAGGTCGCCGAGCAATGCTTCATGTGCGACCTCTGCGCCGAAACCAAGTGCCCGTATCTGCCGCCCCATGAATTCGCCGTAGACTTCCCGCACCTGATGCTGCGGGCCAAAGCTGTCGGCTTCAAAAAGGGCCAGTCCAAGTGGCGTGACCGCATCATCACCAGCACCGATGGCGTATTCGGCTTCGTCGGCACTCCCGGCATCGCTCAGACCGCCAACGCCGTCAACAGCGTAGGCTTTCTGCGCAAGGCCCTCGACGCCGCGGTGGGCATCCACCCCGATGCGCCACTGCCCAAGTTTCACTCCAAGACCTACAAGAAACGGCAGCGAGACGTCGCCGGCGCCGGGCTGGAAGCCAAGCCGACGGCCCGGACCACCGGCAAGGTCGCCCTCTACACCACTTGCTACGGCAACTGGAACGAACCCGAGCTTGGCGAGGACCTCGCCGCAGTCCTGAATCACAACGGCATCCCCATGAAAGTGCTGACGGGTGAACGCTGCTGCGGCATGCCCAAGTTCGAGCTCGGGGATCTCAAGGCCGTCGAACGACTGAAGGACGCCAACATTCCGGTCCTGCTTGCCGCCATCGAGGACGGCTGGGACATCATGGCGCCCATCCCCTCCTGCGTCCTCATGTTCAAGCAGGAATTGCCGCTGATGTTCCCCGATGAACCCGACGTACAGAAGGTGGCCAGGCACATTTTCGACCCCTTCGAATACTTCGCGCTGCGCAACAAGGAAAACCTGTTCAATACCAGTTTCATTAAGCCGCTGGGGAAGGTCGCCTACCATGCCGCCTGCCACCAGCGGGTGCAGAACATCGGTCAGAAAACCCGGGAAATCTTGAGCCTGATCCCAGATACCGAGATCACCCTGATCGAACGCTGCTCAGGCCACGACGGCACCTACGCCATCAAGAGCGAAACCCACGACTACGCCGTGAAGATCGCCCGGCCGGTGGTCAACCGGGTCAAGCAGGTCGGTGCCGAACACTATGGCAGCGACTGCCCCATGGCAGGGCGCATGATCGAGCACGGCCTCGAGGGCGATCAGCCGGCAGAGCATCCGGTCACGATGCTCCGGGTCGCCTACGGCATCTGAACATCGGGCTCGACGTAACCGAATGAGGTCTCCCATGCAGAAACTCGAACGCGAAAGCCTCCACAGCCTCGAGCACTATGCGCAGATCCGCGACGACTTCCGTCGCAAGGTGATCGCGCACAAGAAGCCACGCCGCATCTCGCTCGACCAAGAGAAAAGTGCGAATCTCTATTTCGAAGATTTTCTCACCATGCAATACCAGGTGCAGGAAATGCTGCGCGTTGAGCGCATCTTCGAAGCCGCTGGCATCGAAGAGGAGCTGGAATCCTACAACCCCCTGATTCCGGACGGCCAGAACTGGAAGGCTACGTTCATGCTGGAGTACGCGGACGTGGCCGAGCGTCGGGCGCGGCTGGCCGAACTCATCGGCATCGAAGACCGCGTATACGTCAAGGTCGGCGAGCACAACCGCGTCTATGCCATTGCCGACGAGGACCTCGAGCGGGAAAGCGACGAGAAGACATCCTCAGTCCACTTTCTGCGCTTCGAACTAGACGCCGACATGGTGCGCGCCTGCAAGGAGGGCGCAGCCATCTTTGCCGGGGTCGACCACCCCAAGCTCAGCAGCGAAGTCACGCTCTCCCCAGAGAGCCGCGACTCCCTCACCGCGGATCTCGAACTGCCGCAATAGTGTCCGAAGCCTTCTGTGGGAGCGGCTTCAGAGGGTGTCGCAAAAGGTTGGCAAGACTCCGTGGGAGCGGCTTCAGCCGCGAATGGACTGCCAGAAATCAATGACTTGCGGGGTCATTCGCGGATCAATCCGCTCCCACAGGGGCGCCACG
>SLTB01000266.1 GCA_007130155.1 Pseudomonadales bacterium | reverse complement strand
TGCCTTCTACGATCATGAGGGCCGGCTGCTGGCCTCCATCGCGCAGGAGAGCCTGATCCGTGTTCGCCGGGATCAGGAGTGACATTAGCCGGCTGCTGAGAAACGGTTTTCGGCAGGCTGCGCGTCACTCGTCTCGAAACGTGATAGCGACGATTTCCAGGGTGGAGCGGGTCAGCGCAATCTGCAGATCGAGTTGCTGGGCCGGGTCGTCGGGAAACCGCAGGCGCGTGGCATCCGCGCCCACCTGATTCCAGGTGGGATCGACGCTGAGCCAGCGACCATTGATGCGGATTTCATTCCAGGCGTGGGGTGCAAAACCGCCCATGTCGTCCCCCGCCCAGGCAAGGCCGGTCACCACACGGCTATCGTAGCCGGCAGCCTGTGCCATGGCCGAAAACAAAGCCGCGAATTCGTAGCAGTCACCTCGACCGTCAGCCAGCAGGGCATCCAGGGATGGCGGGGCTGCACCCGGGTGATAGCGAATGCGTCGGCGGACCTCGGCGACCAGCTGTTCGAGCTCACTGCGTTGGCGTGGTTCCAGCCAGGAGCCTGCGCCGAGCCGGTTCGTGACCAGGAGGTCGTTGCCCTCCTCGTTGGTTGTCAGCCCCGGGCCGCTCTGGAACAAGCCTGCGGCCGGTCCGTGCAGTCGCAGCGTCATGCCGCGGATGGCTGCGCTGTCGCCAAGTCGCTCTGGCACCGCAAGCAGCAGCTGGCGGCTGTTCTGGCCGCCGATCAAGGTCGGCCTGTCGTCCACTCGGCGCAGCACGAAGCTGTCACCGATGACATAGCGTTCCGGGGTGCCGTCCGATGCCAGCCAGAGGCCCACCCTGGCGCCGTCGCTGCGCTGGCCGAGGGCATGGGTGCCGTCCTGGTCGCGGCTTTCCACCTGCCAGGCCGTAGCCATGCCGGAGCCTTCATCCGCGCCGAACATGCCCTGCTGTTCGATGCGCCCCCCCACAGGGACAGTGGCCAGGGCCCGGGTGCCGTCCAGCATCTCGAGATCCGGCGAGCCGAGTGCCTCGCCGCGAGTCACTTCGTGGTGCTCGATGCCCGCAGGCGTGCGGGTGAAGCGCGTGCGCTGCAGCAGGACATGAGGCGGTTCCACGGCAAACTGCAGGCGTTCCTCCCGCAGCAGCCAACCGCTGCCCGGCAGGTGGATCTCGACCCGGGTGTCCATACGTGGCGCACCGTTTCGGGACCTGCCCCGCCGTTCCTCGACCATACCTGCGGCCTCGCCGTCGAGCTCGATCACGTAGAGCCGCTGGCTGGCTTCGTCAAAGATGCGGGCGGGATCTGGGCTCTCGCTGCAGGCCGCCAGCAAAAGCAGCGCCAGCCCGCTCAAGGCCAGCAGCGGTGCCAATCGGGCTGTGGGGATGACAGCGGAATACATGATTCGGACTACTCGTGGACGTTCGTGAATGGGCGCACTGGCCTGCTGGACCCATTGAGGACGAAGGGCCCAGCGCTGCCCAAAGGGTGCGGGACAGGATCGGACGTGGCGTTTAGAATGTTCGCCCTTCGCGAGACGAGCGGTGACGCACTCCTATGACCGGCCATGGTACGGATAACACACGTCCGGACAACTTTATCGAGCAGATCATCCAGCGTGACAACGAAAGCCACAAGTTCGGTGGCCGGGTGGTCACGCGTTTTCCGCCTGAGCCCAACGGCTTCCTTCACATTGGGCATGCCAAATCCATTTGCCTGAATTTTGGCGTCGCCGATCGTTTCGGAGGCATCTGCTTTCTGCGCATGGACGACACCAATCCGCTGAAGGAGACTGCCGAGTACGTCGCCTCGATCCAGCAAGACGTGCGCTGGCTGGGTTTCGACTGGGCGGACCGGGAGACCCATGCGTCGGACTACTTCGAGCAGCTCTACCAGTTCGCCGAGGAGTTGATCCATCGCGGCCACGCTTTCGTCTGCAGCCTGTCGCTGGAGGAGATCCGTGCCACCCGGGGGACGCTCACCGAGCCGGGCCAGCCCAGCCCCTACCGGGAGCGCAGCGTCGAGGAAAACCTTGATCTGTTCCGGCGCATGCGTGGTGGTGAGTTCGAGGATGGCGCTGCGGTGCTGCGGGCAAAGATCGACATGGCTTCGCCGAACATCAATATGCGCGATCCGGTGCTGTATCGAATCCGGCGTGCCCATCATCAGCGCAGCGGCGACGCCTGGTGCCTGTATCCCATGTACGACTATACCCACTGCCTGTCGGACTTCATCGAGGGCATCACCCACAGCCTGTGCACCCTGGAGTTCGAAGATCACCGGCCGCTGTATGACTGGGTCCTCGATACGCTGGCTACGCCGCACCATCCGCAGCAGATCGAGTTCTCCCGCCTCAATCTCGAGTACACGGTGCTGTCCAAGCGCATGCTCAATGCCCTGGTCACCGAAGGGCATGTAGAGGGCTGGGATGATCCGCGCATGCCGACCATCGCCGGCATGCGGCGGCGCGGCGTGCGGCCGGCGGCGATCCGGGAGTTCTGCGAACGCATCGGCATCACCCGTTCAGACGGCACGGTGGAAATGAGCGCCCTGGAGCGCTGCATCCGTGACGATCTCGAAGCGGTGCCTCGCGGTCTTGGGGTGGTGGCCCCCCTGAAGGTGGTGCTGACGAATTACCCGGAGGACGGGGAGGAATGGTTCTCCGCAGCGAGGCATCCCCAGGACGACAGTCTCGGAAGCCGGGAGATACCGTTCTGCCGTGAACTCTGGATCGAGCGTGAGGATTTCATGCTCGAGCCGCCGAACAAGAAATACAAGCGGCTTTCTCCTGGCGCCGAAGTGCGGTTGCGCTACGGCTACATCATCCGCTGTGATGAGGTGGTTACCGGCAATGATGGTGAACCGGCGGAGCTGCGCTGCAGCGTGGATCTCGAATCCCGGTCCGGCGGCGCCAATGCCGAACGTAAGGTCAAGGGCGTGATCCACTGGGTCAGTGCCCGTCATGGAGTGGAGGTGGAGTTGCGCCTCTATGACCGCCTGTTCAGCGAAGCGAATCCAGGCGGCCTGAAGGACGGCCGTCACTTCACCGACGTTCTCAATCCGGACTCGCTGCAGGTCTGTCATGGGGTGGTGGAACCCCACCTGGCCACCCTGGAGGCGGGCAGCCGCGTGCAGTTCGAACGGATGGGCTGGTTCTATCTGGAGCCGGAGCGTTCGACGCCCAAGAAGCCGGTGTTCAATCGCATCATCACGCTGCGGGATACCTGGTCCTGACGCCTGGCAAGTGGGAGGTGCAGCATGCGTGACCAAGTGACGTTACTCGAAGTCTCGCCCCGGGATGGACTGCAGAACGAGGCCGGCGTCATGGCGACCGTCGACAAGCTGGCCCTGATCAGCGATGCCATCGCTGCCGGCGCCCGGCGCATCGAGGTCACCAGTTTCGTGCACCCGAAGAAGGTGCCCCAGATGGCGGACGCCGAGGCTGTATGCGCGGGGCTGCCCGATGCTGCGGGGGTCCGCTACACGGGTCTGGTCTTGAACCGGCGTGGGCTTGACCGGGCACTGGCCACCGGGCGCCTGCACGAAGTGGGGATGGTGGTGCCGACCAGCGACACTTTCGGCATACGCAATCAGGGCATGGATGTGGATGCCGCGTTGGCGGCAGCGGAAGAAGTGATCGCCACTGCCCGGGAGGGAGGCATCGGCGTGCAGGTTACGTTGGCGGTGGCATTCGGCTGTCCCTTCGAGGGTGAGGTGCCCGCCGAGCGGGTGCTGGCCATGGCCCGGCGTCTGGCCGCCGCCGCGCCGGATGAGATCTGCCTCGCCGATACCGTAGGGGTAGCGGTGCCGAGCCAGGTGCTGCACCTGTTCCCCGCCATTCGTGCGGCCATCGGTCGGGATATTCCTCTGCGGGCCCACTTTCACAACACCCGCAATTCCGGCTTCGCCAATGCCTTCGCGGCGCTGCAGGCCGATGTGGCCGTACTCGACGCCAGCATCGGCGGCATCGGCGGCTGCCCCTTCGCGCCCAAGGCTACCGGCAACATTGCCAGCGAGGATCTGATCTACATGCTCGACCGTATGGGCATTCATAGCGGTGTCAGTCTCGATGGAATGATCGATGCTGCCCAGCGCTTAGGCGAGCGCCTTGGCCGCCCCGTTCCGGGGATGCTGGCCAAGGCCGGCGGTTTCCCGTCACCGGAGGCAGCCTGACATGCCCGGTCCACTCGAGGGATTGCGTGTCATCGAACTCGGCCAGCTCATCGCCGGGCCGTTCTGCGGCCAGATGCTCGGTGATCTGGGCGCTGAGGTGATCAAGGTCGAAGCCCCGGGCAAGGGCGATGCCATGCGCGATTGGGGTCAGGGCAAGCCGGTCTGGTGGCCGGTGATCGCGCGCAACAAGAAGTGCATCACCCTGGATCTCAGGCGCGAGACCGGGCAGGGCATCCTTGCCGATCTCGTCGCCGAGGCGGACATCCTCATCGAAAACTTTCGTCCGGGAACGCTGGAAAAGTGGGGCCTCGCTCCAGAGGTTCTTCACGCCCGCAACCCGGGTCTGATCCTGGTTCGGGTCAGCGGCTTCGGCCAGACCGGGCCTTATGCCAAACGGGCGGGTTACGGTTCCATCGGTGAGGCCATGGGCGGCATGCGCTATCTGGCGGGAGAGCCGGATCGGCCGCCGAGCCGGGTCGGGCTGTCCATCGGTGATGCGCTGGCCGCCACCTTCGGTTGCGTGGGCGCCCTGGCGGCCCTGGAATACCGGCGCAAGACCGGCCGCGGCCAGGTGGTGGACTCGGCCATCTACGAGGCGGTCCTCGGCATGCTCGAGAGCACCGTGGCGGAGTACACCGAAGCCGGCGTGATTCGTGAGCGCACCGGCTCGATCCTGCCGAAGATCGCGCCCTCCAACGTCTATCCCACCGCGGACGGCGATATGGTGCTGGTGGCCGCCAATCAGGACAGCGTGTTCGCACGTCTGGCCGAGGCCATGGGTGAACCCGAGCTGGCCACCGATGAGCGCTACGCCAGCCACTCCGCCCGTGGTGAGCGTCAGGCGGAACTTGATGCGCGCATCGGAGCCTGGACGGCAACGCTGGCTGCCACGGACCTGCTCGATCACTGCGAGCATCACGGCGTTCCGGCAGGTCGGATCTATCGGGTACCCGAAATGCTAGAGGATCCCCAGTTCCAGGCCAGGGAGGCCATCATCAAGGTGGATCATCCCGAGTTTGCCAATCTGCACATGCAGAACGTGTTTCCGAAGCTCTCGGCGACGCCGGGTTCGGTACGCTGGCCAGGGCCGGCGCTGGGCGCTCATACCGACGAGGTACTCAGTGGTCTTCTCGGCTACGACGCCGGGAGGATCGCGTCCCTGCGTGAGGCAGGACACATCTGATTGAATCGATTCGCCCACTGACTGCAGGAGGACAACATGGGTCTCGCTCTGGCCAAGGATTCCATCGATTTGGGCATCATTACTCGCAATGCGGCGCCCATGGTGGCGTTCTATCGCGACTTGCTCGGATTCACCGACGAGGGACAGATGCCGGTGCCGGGCATCGGCACCATGTACCGGCTTCGCTGCGGAAGCAGCCTGATCAAGATCACTGAAGCCGACCCGAAGGCGGATGCGGCTCCCGGCGGCTTGGCCGGCGCCACGGGTATGCGCTATTGGACCATCTCCGTGGTGGACGTGGATGCCGCGGCCGAGATGTGTCGTCAGGGAGGCCATGAGCCGGTGATCGGACCCAGGGACATCCGCGAGGGCGTGCGCATCGCGATGTTCGAAGACCCGGACGGCAACTGGGTGGAGTTACTGCAATCGTGAGTGCCCCCTTCGAGCGGTCCCGGGCCATGCTGTTGGCCATGGCGCGCCTGCAGGACGATCACAACCGGCATGTGGCCGAGGACTGGCGGGCACGGGGCTTTCCCTACTATCGGGCCGTCTGGGTGGAGTGCGCTGAGCTGCTCGATCACTTTGGCTGGAAGTGGTGGAAGCGGCAGCAGCCAGACCTTGGACAGGTCCGGCTCGAAGTGGTGGACATCTGGCACTTCGGCTTGAGCATGCTGCTGCTGGAGGACGGGGTGGACGACGCTCTGGTCAGCGCCTTCCACGCCGGTGTCGGGCAGCCGCGGGAACTCGAATGCTTCCGGGCCGACGTCGAGGCCCTAGCGGCCGAGGCGCTGACGGCCCGGCGTTTCTCCGTGCCTGCATTCATTCACCTGCTCAACGACCTCGGCATGGATCTCGCCGATCTCAGTCGTGAGTACATCGGCAAGAACGTGCTGAACAACTTCAGGCAGGCACACGGCTATCAGGACGGCAGCTATCGCAAGACCTGGGCCGGACGTGAGGACAACGAGCATCTGCTGGAAGTGATCGAGGGCCTCGATGCTGGCGCCGAGCATTTCCCGGATCAGCTCTGGGAAGCGCTGGAGCTGCGCTATCAGGACACGGTCGAGCAATCGTAACGAGCGGCCACTCGACACTTGTGCACTCCGTCCTGTGGGAGCGGCTTCAGAGGGTGTCGCAAAAGGTTGGCAAG
>SLTB01000188.1 GCA_007130155.1 Pseudomonadales bacterium | reverse complement strand
GGCCTCCTGGCGCCAGCCAGGAGACGCGCGCGCCAGCGCAGAGGGGGCTCGAAGACCGCCACGGGCCGGCCCGTGGAGCAGGCCTCGGCCAGCATCGAGGCGCTGTCGGCCGTCACCACGAGGGCATCCGCAAGCGCGAGAATGGCATCCAGGGGATTGTTACTGTCGTTCGCGACGAAGCGATAGTGGAAGTTCGGTACATCGAGCTCCGCGAGTACCGCATCGAGCAGCTCGGGGCGCGTACGCGGACTGGTGGTGATCAACGCGCTCCCACCATGACATCGACAGCGTTCTGCAAGGCTTCGGCCCAGGCGCCGGGCTGCCGTCACGCTGAATCGATAGCTCCCTGAATCCCCACCTAGCAGTACGCCGATCCAGGGACGCGGCAACGAGTGAAATCGCTCTTCCCAGTCCTGCCCGACCTGCGCCAAGCGAAGGGTGTCGACGAAATTGAGCGGCAGATCAAGATGGAGGACTCGCGGGTGCGGCGGCAACCCGTACTGAGGGGTCGTCAGAATCAGATCCACTGTATCGAAGGAGGCGCCGGGCCTGCCGATGCAGACGATCCTGCTGCGCCCACCCGATGCGTTGCGGATGCGCACGGCATCAAGCCAGGAACGCCCACCACCGAACAGCACAAGATCCGGCCAGGGAGCTCTAAGTGCTTCGGATTTGGAGGCGGGGACCGTTTGTCTCGAGCCCGTGATGCGGCCGAGGAAGGCGCGCAGCGGAGGGTCTAATGTGTCCTTGACGATGAACTCGCCGCCCAGCGCCCCCGCGAGGTTGGTCAACTGGCGATTCGCGCCAAGGCCCGTCGAGTGCAGGACCCAGATCAACGGTCCGGCAACTTCAGCGGCCTGGTTAGCATTTGCAATCACCCGCTCATCCGCTTCCGGAAAGCCTGCCATGATAACCGCCGCGGACACCTGCCACCATGGTTCACAGCGCTGCAAGCATTGGGGCGGCTCGCTTTGGCCTCTGGCTTTACTGCAGTCAGCGCTTCGGCTAGCCTTCATTCTCCAGTAGAGCATGAAACGCCCCCAGGAGCCGCTCGATTACAACCTCTGCCTTACACCCGGCCTCCACAGGCCCAAGGGAGCATCCACGGCGCGCCATTCTCATCCTTGGACCCGGGCGCAGCGGCACCAGCACGGTGACCCGTGCCCTGGCATCGCTGGGCATTCACCTCGGCACGCACTTCCACCGACCGGTGCGCAAGAATCCCCGCGGCAATCAGGAAGAGGTTCATCTCCTCAAGCTCAGCAAGGCCGTTCGCAACTCTGTCGGCCTGCGGGCAGACAGCGTTCGGCTGATCGACCCATTGGCGTTTCGCAATCCGCGCACGCAGGCCCTTGGGGAACGCATGCGTGAGGCCATCGAACACCAATTCGGTGGACACGACATATGGGCCTTCAAGTACGCCGGAACGGGTCGCATCCTTCCATTCTGGCTGGATCTCCTGCCTCGATTGAACATCGAACCCTCTTTTGTGTTTGCCTACCGCAATCCGCTGAGCGTAGCGCCGTCCAGGTCCAAGCTGGACAAGGTGCGCGGACGACCGGAGCACTCCCAGCTGGAGTGGCTCGCCCATGTGCTGCCTGCGTTCAATCAACTTCAGGGCCGCCCTGTCGTCGTGGTCGACTACGACCGCGTGATCGACGACGCCGATCACGAGCTGCGCCGAATCACGGCGAAGCTGGGTCTACCCGTGAGCGAAAAGACCGAGGCGGGCATCAAGGCCTTCACGAGCACCTTCCTCCGGGCCGATTGGCGCCATACCCGTTTCAGCGACAGGGATCTCGAGCATGACGACACGCTGAACCCGCTGATGCGAAGGGCCGCGCTGCTGCTGTCGCGGCTGGCGGCCGACCAAGCCAGCCTCGACGACCCGGCCCTCTGGACAGAGTGGCAGGACATCCATCGCCTGCATCAGCAGCATGCAGCGACCTTAAACCTCATCGACCAGCTCAATACGGATGTGCGCCATGCGCGCTGGTGGGACATCGCCCGTCCACTTCGTCTCGCCTGGAACAAGGTGCCTCTGCTGCGCTCGCGCTGACCGCACGCCCCGCCCTGAAGGGCGTGATGTGGCAAATGGCGGCCGCACAGGAGCCTCGCCTCTGTCATCGAACAAATCGTGCCCTTTTGATCGGGCTGGGGCTCTGTAGCGGCCCACCAACGGAATGGGGACACTACTCGTCTACAAAAGGGTATCGATGCCACCGACGCTGGTGCCAGCTCCAAAGCTGCGGGTGGGCACGGATGAAGCCATCGAGGATACTCGACACCATCGCGACGTCCTGCTCGAGATTGCCCTTGGGATCCAACTCGATGGGCTCGCCGATTCTGTAGTCCCATTTCGGCTCCGCCCCATCAAGGAAAACCGGAAAGATCGGCACGCTCAGCTTGCGAGCGAGGGCCACCGGACCGCCGGGCATGGTGACACGCTTGCCCAGGAAGTCGGTCTCCACACCGCCGGACTTGTGAATCTGGTCCACTGGAATGAACGTCGCCCGACCGCCTTTCAGGGCCTTGCTCAAGCCATAGAAGGCGGCGCGCTCGGGCCGGGCCTTGATCGTCTCGATGCCGGTACCGGCCACCAGCTTCTCGAAGAAGCCATCGGGCAGCTTGTTGGACTGATAGGCAATCACGCTGATCGGAAGCTGCAAGCGATCGAGCGCGCAGAGCAAGGCATACACATTCCCCATGTGCATGCCGAGCAGCACAGCCCCGCGGCCGGACGCCAACGTCGCGGCAAGCGGCTCGACGTCGGCAACCCGCGCCGAATCCGCCGCTTCCTCGGGCGTGACCACGCCTGCGTGCAGGGCCACCACCTCGAAGGCCGCCCTGTCACTGATGCGGTAGGCGGACCGAAGAATCGCTTTGATCTTCGGGGATCCTGGCTCGATTCGAAGCAGCCGGGCGATCTGTTTCCCGAGTCGACGACGATACAGGGGTGTGAAGGCATGATGTATCCGCCCAAGTCGATCGCCTTCACGACGGACCGACGGCAGTCCCTGCCTGCCAGCCCAGCGCGCGTAGCACCCCACCAGCCACACGGTTCGCTTGTTCAGCCAGCGTTTCAGCCAGAGTGGACGCCTCATGATCGGCACGACGGCCCCAACATTGGCGCCAGCCCCATACACACGAAGACATCACGGCCGTGCAGCATCGCGCAAAAAGACCCTGGAAATCTTGGTATCACCATCCTCACCACAGACGTCTGAAAACTCATCTAGCGCAGCAGTTTAGCCCAGGAAGCTTCCGGACTTGCGCCCAATGAGCAGCGCCGGCGGAACGACAGCCCCTCTCGACTCACCACGATCGCCCAAACCTAGTCTGAAAGGCGGGCTTCGTGTTGAATGGACCCGCTGGCGAAAACAGCTTCGCCCCGAACCCTGGAATCTGCCACAAACCTGGAGTGCGCTTTATGTCTCATGATCCCATCCGGCTCACGCGGCCTGCCCTGTTCCGACAGCAGGCCCTGATTGGCGGACGCTGGGTCGACGGCTCGACCGGAAAGAGCTTCGAAGTCCGGGATCCGGCCACTGGGAATGTGCTGGGCACGGTACCCTCACTCAGTGCCGAGGACATGGCGCCAGCTATCCATACCGCCATCGAAGCCCAGCGGGACTGGGCCCGGCGCCCCGCAGCGGAGCGGGCAACCCTGCTCATGCGCTGGCACGACCTGATGCTGGAGCACCGGGAAGACTTGGCCCTCCTCATGACCAGAGAGCAGGGCAAGCCCCTGACTGAAGCGCGCGGCGAAGTCGGTTATGCCGCCAGCTTCATCAAGTGGTTCGCTGAGGAAGCCCGACGTGTGTACGGCCGCACGATTCCGGCCGCAGCAGCTGATCGGCGTCTGATCACAATCCAGCAGCCCATCGGCGTGACCGCGGCAATCACCCCCTGGAACTTCCCTGCAGCGATGCTGGCCCGCAAGGCGGGACCGGCTTTGGCCAGTGGTTGCGCCATGATCGCCAAGCCTGCGGAAGACACGCCATTCACCGCGCTGGCACTCGGCTTCCTGGCTCTGGAAGCCGGACTTCCTGACGGCCTGCTGAATATCGTCACCGGGGAACCGACGACCATCACCAAACCCCTCATGGACAGCAGCGCCGTACGCAAGATCAGCTTCACCGGCTCGACGGAAGTGGGCAGACTGCTGATGCGCCAAGCCGCTGACACCATCAAGAAGGTGAGCCTGGAGCTCGGCGGCAACGCACCCTTCATCGTCTTCGACGACGCCGATATCGACGCCGCCGTCGAGGGCGTGATGGCGTCGAAGTATCGCAATACCGGCCAGACTTGTGTCTGCGCCAACAGGATATTCGTCCAGGACGCCGTCCATGACGCATTCGTCTCGAAGCTGGCGGCGGCCACCTCGAAACTCAAGGTCGGTGCGGGCACTGAAGAGGGCGTGGAGCAGGGCCCGTTGATCAACGCCCAGGCACTGGAGAAGGTGACCGCCCATGTGGCGGACGCGGTGGACAAAGGCGGTCGCATCGTCGTCGGTGGCAAGCCCCATGCCCGCGGAGGCACCTTCTTCGAGCCCACCGTCATCGCCGACGCAACCCGGAACATGCGCCTGTTCGACGAGGAAACCTTCGGCCCCGTGGCGCCGGTATTCCGTTTTACCGATGACGACGAAGCCATAGCCATGGCCAACGACACGCCCTTCGGACTGGCCTCCTACTTCTACGCCCGGGACCTCGGCCGGGTGATCCGGGCCGCTGAAGCTCTGGAAACCGGCATCGTCGGCGTGAACACCGGGCTGATCTCCACCGAGGTGGCGCCTTTCGGCGGTATCAAGCAGTCAGGGATCGGCCGCGAAGGCGGCCATGAAGGCATTGGGGAGTACCTGGAGACGAAGTACATCTGCATCGGATTCTGATCGTCCCTGGGACTCGACACCGCGATGTCATGACGGCTACTTACCCGGGCGCTTCGAGAGCGCCCTTCACCGCCATCGAGCCCAAGGCCCTGGGCAACTGCGGGCTGCTGTTCGGATGCCGGAGCCACTCATGGGCTGAGCGCGCCGACCGATTCCTGACCACGGACCTTTACTGGCTCGGCAGCGCCCCATCGTAGCCGAGTTCCTCGAAGTCCATTCCATAGAGGGCGAAGACACGCCGCATCAGGTCCTCGTCGTAGTACGCATGCAGCTTGCTGGCGGCCTGCTGACGATCGCGCTCGCGGGTGGCCGGCTTGTCGTAGCGCTGATCGGGAAACAGCTTGCCGACCAGCGTCCCCAGATCCTCGTCGAGGTTCTCCACGCGCCCAACGAAGTCCGGTGAGGACACCGGCAGCGGGCAAATGCTCGTCTGCTGTGCCCAATGTATGTTCGCATTGAGGCCGCCGTCTTCCAGCCACGCCACAAATGCGCGGAAGCCCCCCTTCGTTCACCTGCGCAACGTTCGCGGCACGGGCCATGCTGTGATACTTCGGCTTGGGCATCTTCTGCAGGTACGCAGAGAGCAAACGAGTGGAGGGGGTTGCGGAAAAACTGAAGGTGAAGTGCGCGCCCAACAATGCCTCCGGTGTGGCATTCCAGCTAAATCGCTTGAACCTGCGCTTCGCCCAAATGGCGTCCCGCGCCGCGAACCACTGTGCGCGCTGCGGCCACGTGTAAAGCGCCAGCGCCTTGCTGATGGTCGCATTGGCAGCCTTGGGAATGCGCACATATACATAATGGTGCTCGTGGCTCACAGCGACACGCCACCAGACTTCCAGGCGCAGTCCACCGGAGACCGCCCAGAACCGGGTGGTCGTTGAGTCCACCCTCAGGGTAGTGGCGAATCGGGTTCATGGTCGGTCATCGCATTCGCCCAGCCTTGGCCGCATATCAATCCGACCATCGACAGGGCTCGCGGCGAGCGTCCGGCTGGGTTCCGGTCGAATACCCAGCGCGCGCCTCCGCAGCGGACCGGACTTTGAGATCGTCACACCACCCTCACCCTGAACTGACTTCCGCGTTATGACAAACCCCAGGCCGAGGCCTGCAGAAACGGCTGCTCGATCAGCCACGGGCATGCCGGCCCCCAATCTGCTCCGTCGGCAGCACCGCTGCCGAGATGCTGAAAGCGCCGAGAAAGGCCGCAAAACGGAATGCGTAACCGACGCAGGTTACCTCACCATAGCAAGCAGGCAATATCTCCAAGCTTGTGAAGCCGAGTAGTGTGGTGATGAAAAAGCGCAGCGACGACACAGACCGACAGCAGTCACGGCAGCACCTATCAGCGCATCGTCGCGATCCGCACAGACAGCCGCAGCAACAGCACGCTCACTTCCCAATACGGCCCCTGCGCCAAGGAGGCTCTGAAATGGGTTCGCCCCGCTCTGGCCTTCAGCGCCTCCCTAGCCCGGAAATCTCACCAGTATCCCGAGAGCTGGCGAGGTTCGCAGCCTTTCTGGCGCCGCTCTGGACTGAAAGTCGTAGCCGTAGCTACGGGTTGAAGGAAGAGCAAGCCAGGGCGAGCGAGAACCCGCCAGAATCGGGAT
>SLTB01000226.1 GCA_007130155.1 Pseudomonadales bacterium | reverse complement strand
GTGCTCGCCAGCGGCCTCGATGCCGATCTCGTCCTGGGCGAGATGGGTCCCGGGGGTGGTGTGGCCAGCGTCCAGCAGATCGCCATCGCAGCGGTCATGGCCGGTTGCCTGCCCGACTACATGCCCGTGGTGCTCGCCGCCGCCAAAGCTGTGATTGATCCCCGCTTCGATCTCACCGAGATGCAGTCCACCACCCACTGCACGGCGCCCCTGATCCTGGTGAACGGGCCGGCACGCCACAGCTGCGGGCCCATTGCTTCGGGTTTCGGCGCCCTCGGCCCCGGCCATCGCGCCAATGCCAGCATCGGCCGCGCCCTGCGGCTGGCCATGATCAACATCGGCGGTGCGCGGCCTGGGACTTCGGACATGGCCCTGCTCGGGCATCCCGGCAAATTCACCTACTGCCTGGCCGAGAACGAGGAAGACTCCCCATTGCCGCCGCTGCATACCAGCCTCGGCTTTGCCGAAGAGGAGAGCGTGGTCACCGTCATCGGTGCGGAAGCGCCCCACTCGGTGATCTTCTCCGGCACAGGTGATCCCAAGGCGGATGCTGACGGTTTGCTGCACGCCCTGGCTTCCGGGCTCTGTGGCCTGGCCAGCAACAATGCCATCCTCACCGGCGGTGCCGCGGTGGTGGTGCTGAATCCGGATCACGCCGGAATCCTGGTGGGCGCCGGTCTCGACCGCGCCGAGATTCAGCGCGAACTGCACGCACGCTGCGTTCACCCCATCGGCACCTTGAAGCGGGTAGCACCGACCTTCGCCCGCGGCGACGATGACAGCAAACTCCGGCATGGCTTCAAGGATCCGGCGGACATCCTGGTCCTGATGGCCGGCGGCAGCGGCCTCTACTCCATGGTCATGCCGTCCTGGTGCGCCGGGCCCCACCGCAACTCGGCGGTCAGCGTTCAGGTGGAGAGCGACCTCTACTGCGAATTGCCCGGGGCTTGAGGTCGTGACGCCCCAACGGATGCAAAGCTGATCCAATCCGCGTAGGCTGAATACAGCACGGAGCCGGGGTGGCCCGTGGGCGGATCAAAACCATCGCCCATGTGGACCTGAGATCACACCCGCGAACCTGATCCGGATAATGCCGGCGCAGGAAGCAACGTTCGCTGTTGTCGCCGATCTCGCCTCCGCTACTCCGTGCCCGCGTTCAGCCGTCGCGAGGCCCATCATGCATGCCACTACACTCTCCATCGCCGGTTCCGATTCGTCGGGAGGTGCCGGTATTCAAGCCGACCTCAAGGCCATTGCTGCCCACGGTGGTTACGGCGCTTCCGTGATCACTGCACTGACCGCCCAGAACACCCAGACGGTGACCCTGGCGGAATCCGTTTCCAAGGCCATGCTCGAAGCCCAATTGCGTGCGGTGTTCGAGGATCTGAACGTGGTGGCGGTAAAGTCCGGCATGCTGCCGACACCGGAGGTGATCATCACGGTGGCCCATGCCCTGCGCGAGCACGCGCCTGCTCATTACGTCCTCGATCCGGTGATGATCTCCAAGAGCGGCTACCACCTGATTCCTGCCGAGAGCGTCAGTGCGCTGGTGAGCCATCTGCTGCCGCTGGCGAGTCTGGTGACGCCGAACACCCACGAAGCCGAAGCGCTCTCAGGTGTGAGTCCGATCCGGACGGTGGCGGACATGGAAGCCGCCGGTCGCCGCATCCTGGCCAGCGGCGCGCGGGCGGTGCTGGTGAAGGGCGGGCACCTCGATCATGCTGAGGCGGTGGATGTGCTGGTGACGCCTGATCATTGTGAGACCTTCGCCGCGCCTCGGCTCGATGTCCGGCATACCCACGGTACTGGCTGCACCTATTCGGCGGCCATCGCCACCCGTCTGGGCCAGGGGCAGGATCTCAGCACGGCGATTTGCGGTGCCAAGCAGTTCCTGACGGCGGCCATCGCCGCGGGGCTCGAAGTCGGCCAAGGCATTGGTCCGACGAATCCGTTTTATTTTCTCGCATCACCGGAGGCCGCCGAGGCATGGGTGGCGTCTATGAGGGCTGAGGGGCGTGCTGATGTTTAGTAGTCCCGGGCCCACAGAACCCCTCACGAAGCCGTGGATGCTTGCTGTAGCGGGCCACCAACGGAATTGGCGCTGCAGTAAAAGGAACTGTCGAGTTCCGCGCCACCGTCGCACCGTGGGGCCTACAGGGTCGCGTCGTCGAGGCAATGACCATGACTGAAACCAGACATCCGATCGATCCAGGTCGGCTGCATGTCCTGACGGACGTGCATATCCAGGAGCGGTTTGGGCATCTGGAGCTGGCTGGGTTTGCGGCGGCCGGCGGTGCCGATGTGGTGCAGTATCGGGACAAGGGATCCTTGACGACGCGTGAACTGCTGGGGATGGGCAAGGCTATCCGAGACGTTCTGGATTCGACCTCCTGCCGCCTGATCGTGGACGACCGAGCGGACGTGGCACTGGCCGTAGCCGCAGCCGGCGTGCATCTCGGCCGTAACGATCTGCCGGTGGCCACTGCGCGGAGGATGCTCGGCGCTGACGTGATCATCGGCGGCACAGCCAACTCGTTGGAGGAAGCCCAGGCGGTGGCGGCTACGGGAGTGGACTACCTGGGCGTCGGTCCCATCTACGGCACCCGGACCAAGGCCGATCCGGCGCCGGTGATGGGGCTCGAAACCCTGGCTGCCATCGTGCAGGCAGTGGGGATTCCCGTGATCGCCATCGGAAGCATCACGGCAGACCGGATCGGGGAAGTCATGGCTACCGGCGCCTACGGCGTGGCGGTGGTCTCTGCGGTCGTGAATGACGCCGATCCGGTGGCGGCCACGCTGCGCTGTCGGGAGGCCCTCGATGCAGCCCTGGCGCGGAGTCACCCATGAATTCCGAAGATGTAGTCATTGCCGGCGCCGGCATCATCGGTTTGAGCGTGGCCTTCGAACTGCTCGAACAGGGCTTTGCCGTGCGGGTCCTCGCACCTGCGGAAGAGACCGGGACGGCCACGCTGACGGCAGCGGGCATGCTGGCCCCGGTTTCTGAAGCAGATGTGGAACACGTCGACCTGATTCCCCTGGCCCTGGACAGTCTTGGGCGCTATCCGGAATTCGTCCGCCGGGTCGAGGCCGCATCCCGCATGATCTGCGGCTATCGCAGCGAGGGCACCCTTTGGGTGGCCCTGCAGCGGGATCACCGGGCGGAACTGGATCATCTGCTGGACTTCATGGCGGATCGCGGCATGGCTGCAGAGCGGCTCGATGCCCGCAGCCTCAGACGGCTGGAACCGGCGCTGTCGCCCCGCGTGGTCGCCGGCTGCCGCATACCCGGAGACCATCAGGTTGATCCCCGCGCTATGAGGGAAGCCCTGTTCGAAGCCATCAAACAGCTCGGTGGTCAGGTGATCGAGGCCCGCGCCTGCGGTGTCGATACCGACGAGGGACAATTGAAGGGGCTGTGGATAGAGCGGCAAGGCGAGAATAAGCCAGAGTGGTTGGCCTGCGAGCGCGCGGTCCTCGCCACCGGCGCCTGGCTGGGCAAGGACTTCCAAGGCACCCTCCCCCCCTGCGGGATGCGCCCCGTGTGGGGGCAGGTGCTGCGCCTTCGCGGTGAGCCCATTCTCGATCACGTCATCCGCACGCCGGATGTCTACCTGGTGCCGCGGGCCGACGGCCGCCTGATCATCGGCGCGAGCTCCGAGGAACGGGGCTTCGATGCCAGCGCCCGCGCCGGCGCCACCTACGAGCTCTTGCGCCATGCCATCGCGGCGGTTCCGGAGATCGCAGAGCTCGAACTCGAAGAGGTCTCGGTGGGTTTTCGGCCTGTCACCCGGGACCATTTGCCGGTCATTGGTGCCACCGGCACCTCGGGGCTGCATCTCTGTGGGGGCCACTTTCGCAATGGCATTCTGCTGGCTCCCGGCAGTGCGGCAGCGCTGGCCGCGTCCATGATTGCAGGACAAGACCACGCTGAGCTCGCACCTTTTTCTCCAAGACGTTTCGAGACTGCGACATGACCGACAGCTATCTGACCCTCAACGGCAAACGCCACCCCTATCCCGGCGCAGCCCTGATGCTGCTGCTGGCCGAGTTCGACGTCGCCCCCGACGCCCGCGGCGTGGCCGTGGCCGTGAACGGCGAGGTGGTCCCGCGGCGGGAATGGCCCGACATTCAACTGGCACCTGGCGATGAAGTGGACATCGTCGGTGCGGTCCAAGGAGGCTGACATGCCCACGACTTCCCCCTGGCAGGTGGCCGACCTGACCCTGTCCTCGCGCCTGCTGCTCGGCACGGCCCGCTATCCGAGCCGGCAGGTCCTGCTCGATGCGCTGGAAGCAAGCGGTACCCAACTGGTCACCGTGTCCGTCCGCCGCGTGGGTTTGGACAGTGGTGCGGAGAACCTTTACGACGTGCTGATCGCCAAGGGTTACCAACTCCTGCCCAATACCGCCGGCTGCTTCACCGCCCGGGATGCCGTGCGCACGGCGGAGCTGGCCCGGGAGGCCCTGGAAACCCACCGGATCAAGCTCGAGGTCATCGCCGACGAGGACACCCTGCTGCCTGACGTAGAGGCCCTGCTCGAAGCGGCAGCTACGCTGGTGGAGCGTGGTTTCGAGGTGTTTCCCTACACCAACGACGACCCTGTGGTGGCGCGTAGACTCGAGGACCTTGGCTGCGTGGCCGTGATGCCACTCGGTGCGCCCATCGGCTCGGGGCTCGGCATCCAGAATCCATTCAATATTGACCTGATCTGCAAACGGGCCACGGTGCCCGTGATCGTCGATGCCGGTGTCGGCACAGCATCAGATGCCACCATTGCCCTGGAACTCGGCTGCGATGCCGTCCTGATGAATACCGCCGTGGCACGCGCCCGGGATCCGGTGCGTATGGCTGCGGCCATGAAACATGGCATTGAGGCCGGCCGTTTGGCCTTCGAAGCTGGGCGTATGCCGCGCAAGACGCTCGCCGAGGCATCAAGCCCTTGGGAAGGCCGCATCGGCACCCGCGACGAGCGTGGCGATTGATGGATCTGCCACGCTTACTGCTCATTGCCGATGCGCATCGGGAGCGTCCCAGTGCGCTGGAAGCGGCCGTGGCGGCAGGGGCGCCGTTCGTGCAGATCCGCGACAAGGAGCTGGATGACGAAGCTGTTGCGGGCCGCCTCGACCGTATCCGTGCAGCCGCCATGACATCCATGGGCACAGCAGCAGCTGTGGGTGCGCAGGGTTCGAGCATAGCCCGTGGGAGCGGCTTCAGCCGCGAAGATGCAGCGCTGCCTCTGCGGTCGGCTTGTTCCTTCGCGGCTGAAGGCGCTCCCACAGGGGGGCAAGGCCGCTGCCCGAGCATGGAGCAGCCGTGGATCTGCATCAACGGCCGCCCTGCCATGGCCCGTCGCGAAGGGATCGGCCTGCATCTGCCGGCTGCACACGATGAGGTCGCGCGCGACGGCATCGCCCTGCTCGGCCGTTCCGCCCACGATGAAGCCGAAGTGCAACGGGCCGTGGCCGAAGGCGTCGACTACCTGATCGTGGGCACCGTATTCCCCAGCGCCTCCAAGCCCGGCCGCCCACCGCTGGGGCTCGAGGGGCTGACGCGACTCGCTGCGCTCGCTTCGCCACTGCCGGTATTCGCCATTGGCGGCATCACGCCGGCAAGGGTGGCCTCAGTCATCAAAGCGGGCGCCCACGGCGTTGCCGTCTGTTCTGCCGTACTCGACGTGGCCGACCCCGTGGCTGCGACGCAGAATTTTCTTTCGGAGTTGAACCCATGAAACGAGCATTCGATGTGCCACCCTTCGCCCAGGCCTGCCTGGACGCTGCCGGAAGCAGTTGGGGGGCCTCCTTCGATCACCCCTTCGTGCTGGCGTTGGCCGACGGCAGCCTGCCCACGGGACACTTCCGCTACTATCAGATGCAGGACGCCCGCTATCTGGAGGGGTTTGCCGATGCCGCCTCCCTGATTGCCACTCGCTGCCCGGATCCCGTGGACAAGCTCTGGTTCATCGATGCCGCCCGGCTGGCGCTGGTGGTGGAGGGTGAACTGCATGCCGGCTACGGCCGCAAGCTCGGTTATACGCCGGCCGACGTGGCCAGCGTCGAGCTCGGTCCAGTCACGCAGGCCTACCGGAATCACATGATCGCGACGGCACAGACCGGAACGCTGCTGGAGGCCATCGCGGCCCTCACGCCCTGCCCCTGGCTGTATACGGATCTGGGCCAGAACCTGTTGGCCAGAATCGGCACACCCGCCGCGGATCACCCCTACAAGGATTGGCTGGACCTCTACGCTGGGGACGACTTCGTCGACTACATGCAGAAGCTGCTGCAGCTGATGCAGCAGGCGGCGGATGGGGCCGACGAAACGGCCAGGGAGCGCGCCCTGACAGCCTTTCACGTCAGCGCGCGGCATGAGTGGCAGTTCTGGGAACAGGCCTGGAAACAACAGGGCTCGCCAGCATGAAGAGCTCTGCTTGAGCGGCCCGGGATTGCCGTCTTCTGAAATGAGCACCTTGATCCATCGCTACGACCGTCGTCGGATTTGCGGGAAGCAGACGAC
>SLTB01000148.1 GCA_007130155.1 Pseudomonadales bacterium | reverse complement strand
TGCACAACTGCTACTACGTCACCCGTTACGACGACATTACCGACTGCTATTTCGATGATGAGGGGTTCAACACCATCCCCAAAGGCTCCTCCAGCGGCGTCCTCGGCAACACCCAGCTCGAGCTCAGCGGCATCGAGCACCGGCGCCGGCGCAATCTCTATGGCCAGCACCTGGTCGGCCAGTCGCTGCAGGCCCGCATTCCCGCCATCGAGCGCCTCGCTCGCGAAATGATCGAGAGCTGGGACGATAAGGCCCGCGAGGGCGTGGACTACATCCAGGACCACGATGGCGTGCGCAGCGTGGAGATCGGCAAGGCCTTCGCCAATGAGTTCCCGATCAGCGTGGTCTGCGACATTCTCGGTTTCCCCAAGGAAGCCCGGGATCGCTTCTTCTACTGGTACAACTCCATGATGTCCGGTCTCGGCGGCTCCGCCACCCAGAAGCAGGGTCTGGAAGCGCGGCAGGATCTCGAGGATTACCTGGAGGAAATCGTCGAGGAGCGACGGCGGGAGCCGACCTATCTCTACGACGAGAACGGCAAGATCGTCGGCAAGGACATCATTTCCAAGCTCTGCGAGTCGAAGATCGATGGCGACTACCTGTCCACCGAGGAAATCACCTCGAACATCGCCCTGATCGTCGGCGGAGGCGGCGAAACCACCCGCGGCGCCATCCTCAACATGTTGTACCTGTTGCTGACCCATCCGGAGCAATTCGCCGCAGTGAAAGCCGACCCCTCACTCTGGGACACCGCCTTTCATGAAACTCTGCGCCACTCGACACCCATAGGCGGCCAGCCTCGGCACAACACCTACGATGTCGAGCTTCACGGCGTGACCATTCCGGCAGGCTCGCTGGTGAACATGGTGGATTTCTCTGCCAACCATGACGAGCGAATCTTCGAGGAGCCCGAGAAGTTCGACCTGTTCCGCAAGGACCTTTACAGCGGCAAGCTCCTGCGCAGCGGTTACCGTAAGGAAGGCAAGTGCAGCCACATGGCCTTCGGGGTCGGCCCGCACCTCTGCCCCGGGGCCTGGATCTCCCATCAGGAAGCTACCATCGGCGCACGCATCCTCTGCGACTATATGAAGAATCCGCGGATCAATGTCGAGCGCATGCCCAAGGACATCGATGGTGTGAGCCTGCGTCCCATGGGGCTGGTCTCCGTCGGCACACTCTGGATCGACTTCGACCTCGAGGAAAAGAGCGCATGAAACCAGGCCAGCAGGAGGCCCGCCAAACCCCGGAGGCTCGCCAGGATGCACCGAGCCAGGAGGGTGGTGGCAAGATCGTCTACGGGCGCAATGGTGTTCCCATTCATGTCCGGGGCGGGAGTCGTACCACGGGCGGTGGCTATCGTACCTATGAAGTCCACCAGCGCATGCGCGTGGGCGAGTCCACCGCAAAGGTCAAGCCCAACGCCATGCTGACGCGGGAGTACCTGGAGGATCCATACCCCACCCTGGCCATCCTCCGGGAGAACTACCCCTGCTATCGGGACTGGATCGGCAACAGCTACTGGGTCAGCCGCTACGACGATGTCACCTCGATCTTCACCGACGACGCCAACTTCGAAACCAGGCCGAAGCTATGGTTCTATGGCCGGGAAGACTTCGGTCGTGACTTCGGGCAGGCACTGCCGGTGCTGTTCGCCCAAGCACAGCGCACGGATGCCCACGCCGGGCCGGTGGCCGAGGCCATTCTCGCCGAATTGGCAGGCGACGGTCAGGGCGATCTGGCTGTGGCCTTTGCGGCACGCTACGCCATGGAAATGCTGGCGCGCGTCCTCGATCTGCCCGCTGCAGACTTCGACTTCTTCGTCGAGCGCTACTGGAAAATGCAGCAGGGGTACGGCTGGTCGCCGCGTGCCGAGCAGGCCGGACTCGAGGCCATGACTGAGCTGACCCGCTACTTTGAGCCCCTGCTCAAGCAACGCCGGGCCGATCCCGGCGATGATCTTATCTCTGCCATCGCCGGTCTCGAAACCGAGACTGGGCCCACCACGGCGCAGGACCTGGTCGCCACCCTGCTCGAACGTGACCATGAGACCCTGCATGGCGCATTGGCGAACATGTGGTACCTGCTTCTGACCCACCCCGAGCAGCTCGAACTGCTTCGCGAGGACGACCGGCTGGTGAAGTATGCCTACCAGGAGACGCTGCGCCACTCGACACCGGTGCTCGAAGCCAAGCGTTTTGCCAGGCACGAAGTCGAGCGCTTCGGGAAATTGCTGCCCGAAGGTGCTCTGCTGATCTGCTCGTCGGGTGCGGCCAACCGTGACCCGCGGGCCTTCAAGGATCCAGATCTTTTCGAGGTCAACCGCAAGGATCTCTGCCGCCGGGAGCCGCGTGGACAGTATCGTGCCGATGGCCTGCCCACAGGCATCACCTTCGGACTCGGCCAGCCCACCAAGCACCCGGCAGTACCCGAGGATCGGCCCCGCTCCCTCTATGCCATCACCCGCGACACCGTGGTCACCGCATCCAAATGTGTCCTGGAGATGCTGCCTGGTCTGCGGCTGGTCGATGGGGCTGCACCCCACTTGCGCGCGCTGCGGGTCGGCGACATGCATACCTGCTGGCAGCTGCCAGCAACCTGGAGACGATGACATGGGTGAGCATCATGATTTTCGCAATCAGCAAGTACTCCTGAAACGGGTACCCGAGGGTGTCGCCGGACCCGAGGACTTCGAGGTACGGCCGGCACCGGTCCCGGAGCCCCAGGCAGGGCAACTGCTGGTGGAGGCGCATTATCTGCAGGTGGAGGCTGCTCTGCGGCTGATTGTACGCGACAGCAAGGACTTCCTTTTCCGGGTCAAGCCCGGCGATCTGATCCGGAACTCGGTCGCAGGCGTGGTGCGGCGCTCCGAGCATCCGGACTTCAAGGCCGGCGACGCGGTCCTAGCACCCATCGGCGTTCAGCGCCTCGGGGTCGTCGACGCCAGTGACGTCCAGCGCTGCGATACCGGCCTCGCCCCCCTGCCCCGCTGGCTGGGCGGCCTGGGCATCACCGGACTGACGGCCTACTTTGCCATGTTCACCGAGTGCCGGCCGCAGCCAGGCCAGACCGTGGTGGTCAATGGCGCCGCCGGCGGCGTCGGCAGCATTGCCGGGCAACTCGCCAAGCTCGCCGGGGCCAGGGTGATCGGCATCACAGGCAGTGCAGAGAAATGCCAGTGGCTGGTGGACGAGCTCGGTTTCGATGCCGCCATCAATCACCACGACGGGGACCTCTACGAGCAGCTGGTGGCCGCAGCCCCCGATCGCATCGACATCATCTTCGACAACGTCGGTGGTGACATCCTCGATGCCAGCCTGCGTTGGATCGCACTCCACGGCATGGTCCTGCTCTGCGGCTCCACGTCCCAGTACACCCAGGCCGAGATGAAGGGACCCAAGGAATACATCTGGCTCGGGACCATGCGCGCTCGCATGCAGGGTTTCGTGGTATTCGACTACGCAGACCAGTACGACCTGGCCCGCAAGCGGCTCGCTGGCTGGGCGGAATCAGGGGCGATCAAGTTCCCGGAGACCATCATCGACGGCGACGTGGACGCCTTCCCCGCTGCTTTCCAGCAGCTCTACGACGGGGTGCACCGGGGCAAGCTGCTGCTGCGCCTGCCGCCTGCTCAGACTTGAAAGACCAGCCCGTGGGAGCGGATTCATCCGCGAATACTTCGCAGTCGAATCTGCTCCCGCGACCATCACCTGACGACGATGGAATCCGCCTGCCAGGGTGCCACCTTCTCATCCGCATCCTGATACTGCTCAGGCAATTCCTCGACCATGTGCCAGGTGGCTGCCAGACGGCCAAAGCCCACGAAAAACGCCACGGTCATGCCCAGCTCGACGATCTGCGGCTCGGAGAAATGCTTGCGAAGGTTGTCGTAAACCTCATCGTCGATGGCCAGATGGTTGGTCGCCATCATCTCGCCATAGGCGATGGCAGCTTTCTCGGCATCGGTGAGATTGGTGGCCGCCGGCGGGTTCTCCAGGGAGCAGACCAGATCCTCAGTGACGCCGTCGTTCAGCGCATCCGTGTAGCGGATCGCCATGCAGCTGCGGCACTGGTTGTGAAACGCCACCCGCAGACGGACGAGCTCCACCAATCGCTCCGGCAGCGTCCGCCCCTGCTTCAGCGCGCCGCCAAACTTGGCCAGCCCCTTACCCAGTTCCGGGCAGTGGGCGATCATGCGCATCAAACCCTGCTCCAGCGGGGTGGCGGAGTCGGCGCGGGTCATTTCGCGTAGTTCCGGATCCCACTGATCGGGATCGAGTTTCTGAATGCGGCTCATGGGTCTCTCCGGTTGCAGTTACCAGCACGCGTGATTGAACTATCGTGAAGCTAACGACACCGCTGGCGCAAGTCAAACTGTACTGGCACCCTCGCAGGTGAAGAGCAGCGCTGATGGCACAGTGATACGGAGTCGCTGATCGGAGGGTGCATGACCAAGATCGGCCGTGAGTTCGTCGCCATGGAGTCGCCCACTGCGCGCCGCAATGGTGCCGGCTTCCACCCCTGCCAGGGTCTCTACCACCGCCCCGCCGGTGCGCGCACGAAGACTGCCCTGATCGCCACCCACTACAACGTGGACTTCAGCGAGCACTACCTGGCTGAGCACATGGCCGCCCGCGGCTACGGTTTCCTGGGCTGGAACACGCGCTTTCGCGGCAACGAGGCCTTCTTTTTGCTCGAACATGCCCTCATCGACATCGGAGCCGGGGTGCGCTGGCTGCGCGAGCAGGCCGGTGTAGAGCAGGTCATCCTGCTCGGCAATTCCGGGGGCGGCTCGCTGATGGCCGCCTATCAGTCCCAGGCCGTGGAACCGAACATCCCACCGAGCTTCGGACTGTCGCTGCCCGATGCCGTGAGCCACCTGCCCGCTGGCGACGCCTACATTTCCCTCAATGCCCATCCCGGACGGCCGGAGGTCCTCACCGCCTGGATGGACCCCTCTGTCAGCGACGAAAACGATCCACTGGCCACCGATGCCAGCCTGAACATGTACGACCGGGCCAACGGCCCCCCGTACAGCAGCGACTTCCTCAAGCGCTATCGCGCCGGTCAGGTCGCCCGCAACCATCGCATCACCGCCTGGGTCCATGCCGAACTGGGCCGCCTGCAGACCGCCGGACTGCGTGATCGCGCCTTCCTGCTCACCCGCACCTGGGCTGATCCCCGCCTGCTCGACGGCAGCCTGGATCCATCCAACCGCCCTCTGGGCGTCTGCTATGCCGGCGACCCCAAACGCGCGAACAACGGCCCCATGGGCATCGGGCTGACCAATACGCTGCGAACCTGGCTGTCCATGTGGAGCCTCGCGGAATCACCCTGCCGCGGCGCTCCACATCTGGCCCGGATCAGGATCCCCTCTCTGGTCATCCAGACCCTGGCCGATACCGGCGTCTTTCCCAGCGACGCCAAGGCCATCCACGACGCCTTGGCCGCTGACGACAAGACCTTGATGATGGTTCCTGGCGACCACTACCTGACGGACACCCCGAACCTGCGACCGGAGGTGGCCGATCTGATTGCGGATTGGCTCACCTCCCGTGGTATCAATTCCTAATGAATCCGACACGCACCTGTTTCGGTACAAGTGACTCCGGTACACGCGACAACCCGTTGCGTAGCCAGGCCGCTGTGAGGGCCCGACCGTGTAAGGTTGATCCGCACCCGGCGGCAGCCTTGCGGCGCGAACGCACGTGATCCACAGGCGGCTCGCTCACAGATCAGGCCAGCCCACCCCTTCAGCAATCCACCAAAGGAAGGCATTGTGACCAAGGAACTCATTCTCTACGGCGTCAAGGGCTCACCCTTCGTCCGCAAGGTCCAGGTCGTCCTGGCAGAGAAGAACATCGACTTCACCCTGGAGCCGGTGAGCATCTTCCCGGCGCCGGACTGGTTCACCGAGATCTCACCGGCCCGCCGCATTCCGGTCCTGAGGGACACCAGCATCGGCAGCGAGGGCCGCGCCGGCACCCTGCCGGACTCATCGGTGATCTGCGCCTACCTGGAGCGCAAGCATCCGCAGCCGGCCCTGTATCCCAGCGACCCCTTCCCCTACGCCCGAGCCCTCTGGTTCGAGGAGTACGCCGACAGCGAACTGGCTGGCCAGATCGGCACCGGCATGTTCCGCCCCCTGATCGTCTCCCGCCTCATGGGCAAGGAGCCCGACGTCGACACCGCGCGCAAGACCTTCCGCGAGAAGCTACCGCCCATGTTCGACTATCTGGAGAGCGAGATCGTGGGCCACAGCCACCTGGTGGAGGAACGCTTCACCATCGCCGACATCGCGCTCGGCTGCCAGTTCGTGAACCTGCGTCATACCGGCGCCCGGATCGACAGCGCCAAGTGGCCGGCGCTCGCAGCCTACGAAGCCAGCCTGCTCGAACGACCCAGCCTTGCACACTGCCTCGCCGACGAGCAGAAGCTGTTCAAGCCGGTGGACTTCGATCTATAGAGGGCAACGGGGCGGGCATCGAATGCGGACAGTTCGCTGCCCAATCTCTATACTGCGCGTCGCCGGAGG
>SLTB01000168.1 GCA_007130155.1 Pseudomonadales bacterium | reverse complement strand
CGTGCAGCTGGTGGAGTACCAGCAGACAACCGGCCTGTCACCGCTGCCGCTGGATCCCTTTCCCTGGGTGGCGGCATTCACCGGGTCGCTGCTCGTCGCCTTCATCTATGCCTTGGTCATGGCTCATCGCCGCGCCCCCCGGGATCTGGTGCCGACAGAGGTCTCCGAGTACCGCGACCATTGGCAGGAAAGCGTCCACCCCATGGACATTTTCCGCGCCATCGAAATGACCCTGGCGAACCATCGCTACATGGAGATTCCCAATCGGGAGTACATCAACGAGCCGCCGAGCCTGCATGGTCAGGGCAGCGAGAACAAAGGGGACTTCAGCGGCGAGATTCTCCACGAGATTCAGCCGGCACCCATCGAGCGCCGCCGGGACCCGCTGATTCTCCCCGGCGTCCTGCTTGGTCAGGCGCTGTTGCTCGGCTCCTCCACCTGGCTATTCATGGCCGTGCAGAGCCTGACCGAGCCCTCGGTTCAAGTGCTCAGCGCCGCTCTGCTTGGACCGGTGGTGCTGTGGCTGCTTGGTGGCTCGCTCGCCTACGTCGCTAATCTCTATCTGGGGGAATTCCAGTTCGAGTCACGTCTGATCGCATTCCGCGCCAGCGGCACCTACAGTGAATCACGCCTCGCGACCGGCATGAGCATCCACGACTCCACCCGCTCCGAGAATGTCTTTGTCCGTTCGAGCCTGACCCCGTGGCTGGTGGTGAGCCAGATCCACTCGAGCATCATCGCCGTCAGCGGCGCCATGAACCTCGAGCAACCCCGCTACGTGCTGGCCATGGAGCGGGACGATGCCCTGACCGAAGAATTGATCGCCGACATGCGACGCTATCTGCGCGAACGCCAAGTCATGGCCGGGGTGCAGTCCGAGGCGGATCTGAAGGCCGCCTCGAGCATCCACAATATGAACGAGCAGACGCGGCCGCGACAGCTTGAGAACTTCGGGAATCCGCCGCTGTCGGAAGACGTCCGGCGCGAGCGGCTCGGCCACGGCTCCTTCGGCGAGAAGGAGTGACTGGATCCCATTAGTAGCAAAGCCTACTCGCCAAGTAGCGCTGAAACTGCCATAGGGGGCATTCAAGCTAGGCGAGTGGTCCGGATTCACGGCCCTTGAGGGCACACGCTCCGGACTGCCGATGGCGCTACGGGCACGGCTCGTGTCCGAGTGGGTCGAGCTGCTCGTACCGTTCATCTCCGCTCGAATGTCATCAGCGCTGGAATGGGCGCGTAGCCTCGAGCCATGCCTTGCCTTCCTCGCTAACGGTTACCGCGTCGGCCTGCTCCGACGCCACGTGAACGACCTCCAGCAACTCCGCCAGCGCGTGGACGTCGACGGCCAGACGTTCCAGCGCATTCTCAAGGGTATACGTCAGCTGATGCACCTCATTAAGGTCCGTAGCCAACAGCGGCCCCCGCACCAGAACGTCGGCGAGGTGGGTCCGATACTCGGCGAGATGAGCGAGCGCTGTCTCGAGGTCCTCCGCCCCAAGTCCTTCGTAGTGGTCGACACGGTCGCTGTCGGCGAGCGCCCAGGGGTGCATCAGCATCAGGGTCAGGGTCAGGGTCAGGGTCAGGTAACGCAGCATCGTCAAGACTCCTCGGGTATACACGGCAAACGGCCGCCCGGGATGAATACAAGTCGACGTTCGCGGCCGCCAACGTCAGCACCTTATCCTCATTAAAGTGGGCCAGGCACAACATTCGCTCACTGTTCGCTGCGACCATCATAGATGGCCCTTGGTGTCACCGGGCGCGAGCAGCTCCATTACGCTGCTCGTTATCATGTCGTTTTACCGGGAACGGGGGCCAGCGGTTAACATCGCTGGGCCTGAGTCTTGAGTGCAGACCGCCCATGAACCAGCCAGAACCCATGATGTTACCGGAGCTGTCGCGTCATCAGATCGTGTGGATCCTGGTCGCCCTGCTGATCACAGCCTGGCTGGTTTGGCTGCTCGGACCGGTGTTGACGCCGTTTCTGATCAGCGCGCTGTTCGCCTACATGACCGATCCGATCGTCAATCGTCTCGAGCGCCTGGGACTCAAGCGAGTGAACGCAGTGGGCGTCGTGTTTCTGGCCGTGACCTTGCTACTGATCAGCGCGATGCTGCTGATCATTCCGGTACTCGTTCGCGAAACCGTAGATCTGTTTCAGCGCTTGCCCGGCTACGCAGAAAATCTGCAGAAAACCGTGCTGACCCTGTTCGATGAGCACCTGGATATCACGCTGGAGCCAGAGGGCTTCGATGCCGCCCAGGTTCGGTCACTGATCGAGGAGAACTTCTCCAATATCGCATCGGCTGCTCGTACCACTTGGGGCTATCTCTCGGACCAGGGCGGGCGCTTTCTCATCTGGATCACCGGCCTGTTTCTGATTCCGCTGGTGACCTTTTATCTGATGCGCGACTGGCATCGGGCCCTGGACGCCGTGCGCGATCTCCTGCCACGCAAGATCGAGCCGGTCGTCGTCCAGTTGACGAAGGAATGCGACGAGGCACTCGGCGGCTTCCTGCGCGGTCAGCTGCTGGTGATGCTGGGCCAGGGCATGATCTACACCGTCGGACTGTGGATCATTGGCTTGAACAACGGCCTGGCTATTGGCGCGATTGCCGGACTGGTCAGCTTCGTGCCTTACCTGGGAGCGATCATCGGCGTCTCTCTCGCAGTCATCACCGCTATTGTCCAGGACACGGCGAGCTTTGGTTTGAATGTAGAAAGTCGGCTGGTCTTCCTGGTCATGGTCGGCTTGGTATTCATGGTCGGCCAACTGGTTGAGAGCTTCCTGCTCACGCCGAACTTGATCGGCGACCGGATTGGCATGCACCCGGTACTGGTGATTTTCACGGTACTGGCCGGCGGCTTTCTGTTCGGCTTCATCGGCGTGCTGCTGGCCCTGCCGGTGGCCGCCGTCGGGACTGTTCTGGCCCGCTTCTTCTATCGAAATTACAAAGCCAGCCATCTCTACGAATATGGTGATTCGCCCCCGCCGGTAAACAACGAGCCACTGAGCTGAAATTGTGCTCGCGGCTGACCAGGACATCCATTTCCTTCTCAAGGCCTTCCAGGTTCGCGATGCGTTCCGCCAGCGCGGCTTGGCTGCGTAAGCCCGCCTTAGTCAAGGCGTGGTACAGGCGCGAACGTCCCGCCTGCCGCTGCGCTGGCTCCCGGCCCTCATTCCTTGGGCAACCTTCGGCGACAGCCGTCCCTCGACCGGGGCAGATCGTTACAGCAGGGTATTTACTAGCCGCGGCAACTGCCGGTCGCACGCTATCTGTCGTTACCTGTCGATAACCGGTGTTAGCTGTCGATGATCCCAGGCCGCGAATGCGGAACCGTCAACCCTACCGGATCGATCGCGTCAAAGACGCGCGGATGGATCGGAGTCGATACACCTTTCCTCGCCACATCCAGGCTCTTCACCATCGGTGCAGATTTCACGGGGTCACGGTGCAAGAGGTGTTTGGTGAGCATTGTCGGAATGTCTTCCAGTTCGGCCCGCTAGCGAAGTCCCGGTGGTATTGAAATACAGAGAGGAAGAAGTCATGGAAGGCTCGTATTGGGGATGGATGTCGGAGGTGCTGCGGCCCCTCAAGTTTCAGGCGCCCCCCTCTGTTGAGGAGGCGACTCAAACAGAGGGCTTTTTGATCGGGTTATGCCCAGCTCGTGGCAAGACCGGTGACGCCTTGGCAGACCCTGCTCCCCGGAGACCCTCGCCGGCTGGCGCATCTCTCGCCTTAAAAACTCCACTTGCGCAACAGGTCCTGCTTCGCGCCCGCCGGTCGCGAGCAACCTGGGCGTCCTGGGAACACGTTGATAACCTACTGACCACAGCAGGACAGTCCGCCTTTCTGCGCATGGCAGTTCCTTGGGAGAATGGCCGATGAAAGCGAGACGTGTCCTCAGGAAGTGCACCCTCCATGTGGCGGTGATGTCCGCGCTGGCAGGTATGGCGCTGTCGACTGCCGCCGAAGAAACGGCCGTCTGGACGGGCGGCGAGGGAACCTGGGGCGGCGCCACGAACTGGCTACCAATGTTTGTCCCCGGGGCCACGACGGATGTCTTCATCGACGGTGGCAAGACCGGTATCGATTCCGTCGTCAGCATCACGAGCGGCGCCAACGCCGGCACGCTCACCATCGACGAGGGCGATCAGGTCAGGATCCTGAATGCCGTCAACAATCGTTTAACGATTCACGGCGGGAATGTAAACAACGACGGCACGATCACCCTCAACTCCACCGGCAGCACCGTGCAATTTCGCATCAACGGCGATACCACGCTCTCAGGAAGCGGCGTGCTCACCATGAGCGACGTAGGCAGCAACCATATCGTGGGTTTTTCAGACAGCGACGTACTCACCCAGTCCGCCGGTCACACCATCGACGGCTCCGGTCGATTGGGCAACGATTCCATGAGCTTGATCAATCACGGCCTGGTCGATGCCAACAGCAGCACCGGTTTGGTCGTCAACCTGACCGAGAACGGTAACCTCAACACGGGGACGATGCGGGCCTCCAACGGGGGGACGCTTACGTTCAACAGTACGGTCCTCGACAACACCGGCGGCCTGATCCAGGCCCAGGATGGCTCAGTCGTCCGGATCGCCACTGCGCGTACGCGGATCACCGGTGGAACCCTGGACACGGAAGGTTCCGGCGTGATCGAGCTCGGCGGATCGAGCGCCACTACCCCGACCCTGGCCTCCGTGGCCAACACTGGTCTGATCAGGATCTCGTCCGGCCGGGACGCGCGCTTTACCGGCAACGTCGAAAACGACGGGACGATCGAGATCGTGAACCAGCCGGGCAGCACCCGCACCCGACTGATGGTCGACGAATTCGCGGCATTCACGGGCACCGGCTCGATCACGCTAGCCGGCAACTCCGGGGACCAGATCCGCGGCCGCAGCAGCGACGCCCTGCTGGTCAACGAGGCCGCCCACACCATCCAGGGGTCCGGGAATCTCGGTGTGAATCTCCTGACCCTCGACAACCGCGGACTGGTCGACGCGAACAACGCCGCCATCCCGCTGATCGTCAATCTCAACCCGTCGTTCAACTCCGGGGTCATGCGCGCGTCGAACGGCGGCACCCTGCGGCTCAATAACACGGCCATCGACAATACCGATGGGACGATCGCTGCCCTTGACGGCTCCCTGTTCAATATTGACAACAGCTCGCAGGTCCGCGGCGGCACGCTGATGACCGAAGGCAGCGGCGTAATCGAGCTTTCGGTAAATGGGCGCATCAATGAGCTGACCAATCTCGGTCGTGTGGAAATCAGGGATCGCAGCGTCGGATTCATGGCCGGCACCATCACCAATGACGGCACCATCGCTTTGCTGGGTGAGGAATCAGGCGGTGTCACCGACCTGCGCTATGACGGTGATGCCATGCTCGCCGGAGACGGCAAGGTGATCATGACCAGCGACTTCAGAAACCGCGTCGCGAGAGTTTCCTTTACAGATATCCTGTTCCACGGCCCAAACCACACCATCGAGGGCGGCGGCCAGATCGTTGCGAGCCTCGTCAACCGGGGCCTGATCGACGGCAGCGAAGACGTGGCGCTCACGATCAACCCTGGGAACATTATTGCGGTGGATACGCCATCCGGCGCCAATGTGCTTAACACGGGCACCCTGCGCGGCAGCGGCGCAGGTGGGTTGCTCCTGGCCAACACTGGTAATTATCTGAACCAGGGCGTTATCGAAGCATTGAACGGCTCCAATGTCACCTTCACAGTCAACACGCCCAGCACGACCACCACACTCAATAATCAGGCCGGCACACTCGAGGGCGGTGTGTGGCGTGCGGTATCCACAGGAGACGGGGCCACCGTATCGATCATGGGCACGCCCGTTGCCACCAACAGCGCCGTGATCGAGTTGTCGGGGGAAGGTTCGGTCTTTCAGACCCGCGTCGATCTTTCCGCAACTAACTTCGTTTCTCTGGAAGAAAGCCTGACCAGGATCGACGAAGACGGTGTCCTGCGCCTTCTCAATGATCGCGACTACAGCAACGTCAATGACCTCACCAACGCCGGCCTGCTCCAGCTTGGCGGCGGCACCCTGGATGCACCGACCCTCACCAACAGCGGCACCCTGTCCGGCCACGGCACTGTGATCCCGCGCACCGTCAACAGCGGCGAGATCGAGGCCACTGGCGGAACGCTCACGATGGTCAACGGCATCCAGGCCGGCAGCGGTACGGTGCTGACCAAGACCGATGGCGGGCTCGACCTGAGCCAGGCCAGCCAGTCGTCCAGTGCGCAGTTCCTTACCCATCAGGGTACCGCCACCGACAACCTCAACCTCGGGGCCAACGACTTCATTGTCTCGGGGGACTACACCAACGACAGCTTCGGCGTCGGCAACGCCTTCGATCATCGCGCCAACGTGGTGGGCAGCGGGTTGCTGGTCGGCGAGAACGCGGCGATGGCCATTACCGGTGACGTGACAGCAGCGGGTGGCGACGCCTGGACGCTGGATCTGGGCAACGTGCGCGGCGGTACCACCGCGACGGCGGCATTCCAGATCGTCAACAGCGGCACGGGGTCCGACATCCGCGGCGCGCTGCAGACGGAGGCCGGCGGCGCCAGCATCACCGACAGTCGCCTGACCGGCACGGGCGTAACTGCCGACAACTTCGGACCTATCGCGGCGGGTGAAGCTTCGGGCAACCTGTCTGTTACCTTCGCTGCCACGAGCGGCGGTGCGATCACCGAACAGACCCTTGTCGCGGTGAGCAACTTCGACAATGTTGCCGCGCAGGGAATCGAGGTCACCGGCATGGCCACCGCACTGGCACAGGGCAGCGCCGCTCCCGCACCGATCGATCTGGGGGCCTTTCGAGTCGGGCTGGACGGGCCGAGCCAGGGCATCGACGTGGAAAACAACACCACGGGACCCGGGGCCGAGAGGCTCGGCATCGGCAGCGCCACGACGAGCGGCAACTTTGAAGTGGCCAACAATCTGGGAAGCGGGCTGATCGACGGGGGCGCAACCGCGGCAGACGCGCTGACGGCCTCGGTCAGCGGCGGCACAGCGGGCCTCAATACCGCTGCGCTCGACATCCAGTACACCACAGACGGTACCCTCATCGATTCAGCGTTCACCGCGATCAACGCCAACAGCCAAAACATCGGGCTGAGCGCCACCGGTTACCAAGTGGCCGAGGGTCAGCTCAACACCCCTAGCCTCAACTTCGGCACGGTGCAAGTCGGCCAGTCGGTGGAACAGGCGCTCTCCATCAGCAATAGCGCAGAAGGGCTGACGGGGTTTGTGGAGGATCTGAACGCGAGTTTCGGTGCCAGCAGCGGCGCCGGCGCAGGGCAGATCCTGGGCATCGGGTCGATCACAGGCCTGATGGCAGGCGATACCGACGGTTCATCCATGGTGGTGAGCGTGAACACCGGCAGCGCCGGCTCCATAGACGGGGCCATCGGGATCAACTACTTCAGCGCCGGCACGGTGAGCGGCGCGTCCAACGGCCTGGGTATTCTCGGGATCGGCTCCGACAGCTTCGGCGTGAGTGGCACCATCCAGATGGATGGCACAGTAATCGATGCAGCCAGTCCGGTGATCAACACACCGCAGCCCATCCAGCTTGGCAACGTCCGGCAGGCGTCAGCTTCCCCCACAGCTTTCGTGAGCGTCACCAACGAGGCCTCCGGGAACGATAAGGCCGCGCTCAATGCAGAGATCGCCGGCAATGCCCCCATCACGGCCAGCGGCAGTTTCGATCTGCTCACGCCCGGCACCACCGACCGCTCGAGCCTTCAGGTGGGCATGAACACATCGACCGCCGGTGCGATCGACGGCACGGCCACCATCAGTTTCGTATCCGACGCCTCCAACGTGGGCGGCTGCAAGCCCAACTGCCAGATGGACCTGCCCTCCCAGGACGTGCAGGTGCAGGGCGCCGTGTACAGGCTGGCCAGCCCGGAGATCAACACGCCCACCATCGTGCTGGCGGCCCGTGTCGGTGATGCCCTTTCGGGCCAAAACATCGGGATCACCAACCAGTCTCCGGATGCATTTACCGAGGGACTGAAGGCCGGGATCGCATCGGTCGACCCAGGGTTCTCCGCAACCGGAGAGATTACCAATCTGGCTGCCGGCGCTTCGGACAACACCAGCCTCGGCGTCGCTCTTACCAGCACTACCGAGTCCGTCAGTATGACGGGAACGGTCAGCGTGGAATTTCACTCCACAGGCGAGGGCACGACCGGCGAGGCGGACTTCGCGCTGCCCGGGGGGGCGTTGAACGTCGAGGGTCGCGTATACCAGAAGGCCGTGGCGGATGTGCGCACGCCGACGGTGGATTTCGGAATCGTCCACGTGGGCGAGACCGTGGCGGCCCGCACCGTGCGAGTGAGCAACGCGGCCGAGGCAGCGGCTCTGAACGATCTGCTTCAAGGGGATTGGGCGGCCGACTCCGCCGGTGTTTTCAGTAGCCAGGGCGATCTGGGCAGTGGTCTTGGCGCAGGCACGGTGGACGATACGAGCCTGCGTGTCGGGCTGGACACCTCCGAGGCAGGCATCTTCAGTGAAACCGGCCTGCTAAAGTTCCAAAGTACAAACCCGGAGCTGGACGACCTGTTCCTGGCCGCCAGGGAGGTGAACTTCTTGACCCAGGTGAACAACTTTGCCAATCCGATTTTCACCTTGGATTCCGGCCCGGCCGACCTGCTCGTCGACGGCCTCAACTTCGCGCTCGACTTTGGCACCCTGTTCGCGGATATCGGCGGGCTGTCTGTAGATCTTAGCTTCCTGAACGATGTGGAGGGACCAGCCGACCTGCTGCGGGGTGCTTTCAATCTATCGGGTGTCACACAGTTTACACTGGATGGTTTTTCCGATTTCGATAATCTGGGCGCAGGCGAGGGTATCTTCGATCTGAACATCGCCTTCAACACGATTGATCTGGGTATCGGCTTGTTACAGGAGTCGGTGTTATTTGAAGGCTGGGGGTTCAACGCAAGCGGATTCGAGCAGCGTTTTGACCTTACTCTCGATATCCGGGCGCGAATTCGGGACCGGGACGCAGCCTCGGTGAACGAGCCACCCACCGTGATGCTCCTGCTGGCCGGTCTGCTCGGCATATTGGGTGTTATGCGCCGACGCATCCCAGCAGGGCAACCGCAGTCCTGTAGCGATGCCTGTGCTATCTCGGCCTGTCGCGCGCCGTCGACTGAAAGGAAATACGTCGCTGCAGGTCGACCTTAAGGCCGACAGCCTCAGGAAAACCCGGGGCGATTCAGTCCTTGCGGGCACGCTCCTCCCGGACCATGGGGCCGAAGTAAAGCAGCCCAAAAGCCAACCACGCAGCCGTTATGACACTGCACAGGATCAGGATGGGCAGCGGCCCGTAACTGGCGATCAACGCCACTGAGATGCCGGTGAATAACCCGCCGCCGACCACAGGCTCAAACAGCAGCTGCTTGTAGCCGAAGCTGTCCATTGCCCCGGAGCGGTTCTCGGGATCCGCCATGCGCATCAGAAGCAGGCCGCTGATGGTCATCCCCATGGACTGGCCGAAATCACCGATGCCGCGCTCAAACCAGTTGTATGGGATTATCCGTGGTGCGATGACCAGCACGCCGAACACACACCATGCGCCGCCGGCCAGCACCAGCAGCAAGAAGGGCCCGATGTTGTCGCCGATGGCCTGCAGGGACAGCGAAGCCAGTGCCATGACGATGGTCAGATCCAGTGCCAATCCCCCGGCGCGCGCGATGTAACTGCGGATCAACAGGTGCTTGAGCTCGAGGCGGTCGATGCACAGCTGGATGATCAAGCCGCCGATCATGGCGAGTGGAAAGAGCGGGACGTAAGAGAACAGCTCTCCGCCCCAGGTGAGCCGCTCGATGAGCTGCAGCCCCTCCAGAAGCAGCCAACCAATGACGATCGCCAGCATGATCCAGCCGAGCTGCAGTGACAGTGCGTCGGTTGCCGAGCCCGCCATGCGCTTTTGCTTCCGCGCCTCTCGCTTGTCCTCCTCGCTCAGCTCGATGTCGTCTGCCGCGGTGGCCGTTTCATGGGGATGCTCTTCACCGGGCTCGAGGATCGTGATCTCACCGCGCCGCGCCGCCCAGTTGATCAGGATGGTGCCAATGATGACGCCGGATACGAGGCCGATGGTGGCGAGCCCCAGAGCCAGGTCGGCACCCTCGGGGAAGCCGGCCGCCTCGAAGGCAGGAGCCATGCCGGCAGCGGTGCCGTGTCCGCCCTCGAAGCCGATCTCGATCAGCGCGCCCGCGATGGGGCTGATGCCAAACACCGGCGCCAGTACCAGGATGGCCAGAAGCAGTCCGACCACGTACTGACCCCAGGCGATAGTCTGGCCAAACACCACCTGCGGACCAGCGCGCAGCCAGATTTCCTTGATTCCGGGAATGACCTTGCCCAGAAACAGCGAGGCGAACACGACATTGATCAGCACGCCAGGCAGCAGCGTCCAGGTGTCGAGAATCTCCTCCGGGAAAAGGCCCAGTTCGGGCAGCGCGGCAAGATCCAGCCAGCCAGCCAACCGGCCGAGTGCCTGCGGCCCAAGGAGCAGGCCAATGGTGCCGGCAATGATCGAGCTCGGAAGGAAGATCCGCTTGAGCCACGCCGAGTGCCGCCGGATGCCGTCAGCAAGCAGCAGAAGCAGCAATGCAATCAGCACCGCGATGAGTAGATTCATGCTTTCAGCCTATCACCACCTGTGTGCTTTTCAGCCAGGTCAAGCAATGCCAACCTTTTTCCTCCCAGCTTGATGGTCTGCGCTTACTTAGTACCGATTTTAGGGATTCAGAGGTTGCTGTGGTCTCACCGGGGGAAAGCGTGGAAGTCGTGCCTGCGCTTTGTTATCTCGGCCCATGCGGCCAACGTCAGCAGCACGCTGCTGGCCACCGCCGTGCGCTGATCCGTACTAGGCGGTATTCGCTGCTGATCATGGCAACGCCCTTCCCCAGGAGACACACCTGGAGTGAGCTTGCTCCGTGGGCTTTGCCGCGCCAGCGGGACCGTCCGAGCGCGTATCACGCCCCTATCAACCGGACTCGCCGGGCGCGTCGAAGCCCTCGCGGAAATGGCCAATGCCGGTCATGGCTGCTTCCTCGTCGCAGTCCACGACCCAAAGCAGATCATCTTCGACCAGGAAGATAGCGTCCTGGAGCAACTTCCGGCCGAGCTCGACGCCATGCGTCGAGTCAATCTCCACGGCCCAGCCGAGCTCCGCGTGGCCCGTTCTCGGGGAGTAACCCGTGAGCCTGTGCATCCAGCCATCCATGGTCTTGAGGCTGGCCCTGAGCTGCGCCTCAGCTGCCAGAATCCGCGCCTCGGACCAATCAGCATGGAGCGGCGGCCACGCGGTGATGATGACGTAGCGCTCTGGCCAAGCCTTCGACGTCTGCTCGGAGTGAAATCGCGTTTCCCGATAGACCTGCTGCATGGGCTCTCCCATTACCTGCCTGCCCTGTTCCGCCTGTCCCAGGAACGGCGCAAAGGCCGCATCGTTGCGCGCCAGTTCAATCGAACCTTGCAAGACCGAACAGGGGAATCAAGCCGCGTTCACTCGTCCTCGAACTGCACCCGCAGCACCGCGGCGAGGGCCGGGTGATCGCTCAGGGCGCGGCCGCGCCAGCTGTCGCCGTCACAGAAGTCAACGCCCTCCGGTCCGGCCCCTGGAGTCGACGCCGGCGGCTCCCCTCCTGAGATGACCTGCAAATGCACCCGCTCCCCCTGCCGGAGGTAGATGAAATCGCGCTGACAGGATTCCCAATCAGCATGGTTGGGATGGATGTCCGAGTCCTCGAGACCCAGCCGCCGCTTGAAGGCGACGAGATCCGCGTACTGCTCAGGCCGCTTACGCGGCATGTTGAAGTCGCCAGCGAAGATGATGGCCCGACTGGCACTGTGCTCCCGCAATGCGTTTTCCATCTGGATCAGCTGCCCAAGCCGCGCCTCGTGATCACCGCTGCCGCTGCCTGCATCGAGATGGGTGGTGTAGAGATCGACCTGCGCACCGCCAGCCAGCGTCACCCGGACCCCGAGCAGGCCCTTGTTCGCCCAGCAGTCATGGGAGTGGGTCACCACCCCATGGCAGTCATCGAAGGCGAGACGCAGCAACGGTTCGACCCGGGCGATGGGGCCGCCCTCTCCCACCAGCATCGTCAGCCCAGAGTCATAGGGTGCGCGATAGCCCAGCGGGCGCGCCAGGGGTGCCAGAACGTTGTGCCATCGCCAGCGTGGACCCGGACCACGCCACAGCGGGCCGGAAGCCCAGCGGCTGTAGAGACCGTCGGGACGGAAATCCTCCTGCAACACGACGAGATCGTAGCCGGCGACGAATTCGAGTAGCCGGGACGCCCGGTCGTCAAAGCCCGAACCTGGCAGGTTCTGCACGTTGTAGGTCAGCACAGAGATCGTGTCGCCTGAACCGGCTTGCGAACCGGACGCGAAAAATACGAGCAGTAGCAGGCAGGAACGCAGGAACATGGAGAGCCTCCTCACGGCGATGGGTCAGAGTCGGCACTCGAGGGTCAGGGCGCCGAAGTTGTTCCGGGGATCCTGTCGATCGACCACGCTGTCCCGGGCGTACTGCAGCCCCTTGCTCAACGGATGGCTTGGTATGCGAACCTGCCAGGCGCACTGCCCGAAATAAAGGACATCCCGAAGTAATGGACATCCAGAACATTCGGGGACATCCAAGTTAGTCCAGGGTACCGGAAACGGTCGGGGACGCTCAGGGCGGCTCGCGACACTGTCGTTCCAGCCGGGCGACCCGTAGCCAAGCGCAGCGCTTGGCCGCCCGCACGCCTGCGCGCTAGCGCATCGCACAACGTCCGGTATCATGAAGGCACACTTGCCGATGAGGGAGCGGGTCATGTTCAACACCAGGTTGCTGCGGACGACCGCAACCCTTCTCGTACTCTGGTTCGGCATCCCAGCCCTCGCGGATGACGACTGGCGGGGCAAGGTCGCGATCATTACCGGCTCATCCAGCGGGCTCGGCTACGAGCTGGCGCTGCTTGCGGCCGAGAAGGACATGCGGCTGGTGCTCGTGGATATCGATCCGGAGCCTTCGAGGGCGCTCGCAGCACGGGTCCTCGCAGAGGGCGGTGAGGCCATCGCGGTGGAAGTGGACCTCGCCGACCCGGATCGACGACCGCAGGTCGTGGAAGCTGCCCTGGAAGCGTTCGGTACCGTGGACGTTCTGTTCAACAATGCCGGCTATCTCTACTCGGCGACGCTCGAGCAGATGGACATCGAGACGGCCCGGCATCAATTCGAGGTCAACTACTGGGCCTACGCGGATCTGGCCCAACGGGTGATCCCGATCATGAAGGCGACGGGCGGTGGCGCCATCGTCAACGTCGCCTCGGCCATCATTCATCGACCGGCATCACACGGCCTTGGCCACTACGCCGCGACGAAACAGGCGATCCGGGGCTCTTTCGAGGCCGCCGCCGAGGAGCTCGCCCCCTACGGCATCGATATCTTCATTGCATCTCCGGGCGGCTTGGCGACGAACATCCTGCGCAACGCGGTCGGTCCGCTGGCTGAGGAGAGCGATCGCGATGCCGCAGACACCTGGGAGCACCCTTCTGTGGCCGCCCGGGACATTTTCGATGCCATGGGTGGCGACGCCCTGCATCTGCACCCGGGCGCAGCGGAAGGACCTTGATTGGGCGTGGCGGCCCACCGCAGTCCAGGGCCGCCTGCGAAGGCGATATCCAAACGCATCTGTGACCTTCGGATTCCTGAAGGGGTCCGGGCTGGACACGGGGTCAGGACTCCGACAGTCCTGCGCTCTATGGACAGGATCCATCCACTGCACGTCGATCTGCCGGAAACCGCGCTCGGCGAGGACTCTCGTTGCGGCCTGAAGCAGTGTAGCCTCGCGCTCGGCCTGGGCAACGGGATCCCGCGGGCGTCCCCTGGGTCGGCTCGATAGCTTCATCTGCATTGATCCTCGGGAGTCCGAGGCCGCCGCTGGCCGGGGAGTGCCGCTGTGGCGGCTCTCCTTATGGGCTTGCGATCCAGAACATTAGCGGACGGCCGAGTCCGTCCTTACGTACCGTCTCCAATCCCCCCCCAAGTCAATCGCATACCGACTCAGCGGGGCTTTGTTTACACCGGCTAGACAGGCCTTAGCCGAACGGCCTCAACGCCAACACAAGCACAAGCACAAGTATGAAAGTAGGTTCTCAACTCGATGCGCAGGGAAGGCTGGTTAACTTTTCAAGCGACGCAGCGCGGCGATCGCGCCTTGATCCAGGCGCCGCCTCAAAGCCAGAGGGGGGCGAATCGCATTCGGAGTCTCCTTAAGTCTCGCCGAACATCGTAGAAACATTAAGACATACCTGCTCTGCTTCAGCGCGCATTCGGAGTGCCCCCCAGAAGCTCTCCGCAACCACCAAGCTCCAAAACACTTGAACTTCGTTGGAACTAATCACTGACGCGGAAGTCAATTCCTCTGAACTCAGGCTGGCGAAGCCGGACCGTTATCTTCGGATCGACCCGTGAGGCGGCTCTCTGAGTTCGGAAAACTTGTTTCCAACATGTTTCCCAGAGAAACATATGGCACATCTCCGCGGTGCCGATGATGCACCGAAAAGGGACCAGGGCGGCTCCCGGAGACACCCCAGCCACCCGGGCGACCTATCGTCGCTCCAATGACAAGATCCATGGAGGCACCATGAAGCACAAGCGCAGCGCCCTCGCATTCGTCCTCGCGTCCAGTCTCACCGCCGGCGCCATGGCCCAGACTGGCTACGCTGGCGACCAGGGACCTTACGTCGGACTCGGCTATCAGAACCTGAGCGCGGACGTCCTCGACGTCACGGTGGATACCGCGGTACTGACTGGTGGCTGGCAGCTCAGCCAGTACCTGTCCGTGGAGGGCAGTTACACGACGACCTTATCGAAGGACAGCAACCCCGCAGTCGGTGTCGACAACGTCAAAATCCGCCACGGCTGGATCGCCTCCGCCGTGGGATCGCTGCCGCTGACCGACAACATCAGCGCCTATGCTCGCGTGGGCTGGGGCTGGCATCGGCTATCGGCGGACTTCGGCGAAGGCACTGATAAGACCTGGATCGACGACCCCGTTTTCGGAGCGGGCATCCGCGCCAAAGTGACGCCCATGAGCGAGATCCGGGCCGAATGGACCCGACTGTTCGACGACAGCAACGTCAACGCCAACGGCATCAGCTTCACCTATATGCAGCACCTGCGCTGATGACCTCCGCAACGCCCCGTTGATACGGGGCGTTGCCTTAAACCCCGCATCCTTCTTCTGTGACCGCCACCGGCAGTGCTGAGCACAGCACCCCCGGTAGACCATCTCCTAGCCCGCATGTCTCACCGATGCGCGAAGCGAGGTCGTGGAGATGCCGATAAAGACAAGGCGCGCGACAGTTTGGGCGCGCAGGCGTCCTTGACAGTACGTCGGGAGCGAATCGGGTCGCACGCAGTGCGCCCGCACGGTGCGCGCCAGGGAAGGCGCGCAACAGCACCCAAACAGAGCGCCAGAGCGCAACGCAGGATTTGCCGGTAGCTTCGCGTCCGCAGCCGTGAATCGGTGAGATTTGCGGACCAGGTCCAGATTGCACCGGCCACTGACACAGAGGCGGGCCAAGGCGGGGCACTGGCTGATCCTTGACCGATGGCCATTGTATGATCCGCTCCCTTAAAGTTGATTGAGCAGGCTCTGAACCGGGTTAGCCCCGCTCGGCGGCGAACCCTGTTCAGAGTCTCCCCAACTCTCGCAGTGAAGGACGCAAAACCATGGCCAAGATCAACCCTCACCAGAGCTGGCTGGCGCTGGAAAAGCGGGCAGAGGCGGAAACGAACCCCCGCCGCAAGCAGTTGCTGACCGAAGTGCGCAACCACATGGAATACGAGATTACCGGCCAGCTCGATGCCCTGATGGACACCCTGACAGCTTCGCCGATCTATCATTTTTGGGGTGGCGAGCCCGCAGTCATCGAGGGCTTTGATGCCGTCCGCAGCTTCTATCAGGACATGATGTCGCGGGGCGGACAGCAGTTCGAAGTGGTCGTGGAGCGCATCGTCGTCGATGACGATGCCGTCATCACAGAAGGCCAGGTCAAGATCGTCCACAAGGGCGAAACGCTCCTGGCCATGGGCAGGAAGGACCTCGATGGCCAGCTGCTGTCTGCAACCGATCTCGTTCTGACTACCGCACAATTGGTGACGGTCTGGCCAGCAGATGCCGAGGGCAAACTCATCGGCGAAGACATTTACTTCGGACACGACCCTTTCCTGCGGGCTGAAAGGATCAGCCAAGAAGATCTTCCCGATTACTACAAACTTTGATTGCGGGGGCCCCTCTGCTCGCGCGCCGTCCTGGTCCTGGCGACGCGCTTGAGAAACGGTTTTCTGGACGAGGCGCTAACCCGCCCATTTCAACAATTCACGGCCGCGGACGCCGGTTTACAGCAAAATACTTCGCTGCGCTGAGCCCGGGTGTTGTTGCGCGCCCTGGCTTTCCCGCATGGGAGCAGCTTCAACTCCGAAGCTTCTCGCGGACCAGTCCGCGCCCACAGTGAACGCTATTGTAGATAGCTCGGCAGCACCACGCTGGCCGTCGCCGCCAACTGCTCCAGCCCCAGGGCAGCATCTTTGGCCTTTCGGAAGGCGACCAGGTCTCCAAAGACCAGATGCCAGACGTAGACCCGCTGGTCGCTGTCCACGACCGGACCGTAAGGGCTGAAGCCCATGGGCGCCATGGAGAAGGGGCGCTCGCGGTCGTAGAGGTGACCCTCCAGGAAAGCCAGATAGTCTGCGAAGCGTGAGACGCTGACCGTGTCCACCACGGCTACAGCACCTGGCGAACCTGCCCCGAGACGCCGCACCATCTCCGCCGGCATCAGTCCACCGGTCCAGCGGGCGTTGATCTCGATGATGAATATCGGATCCTTGGCGGGGTCGTCGCCGATAAAGAAATCGATGCCACAGTTGAGCCCTTCCGGCGCCACGTAACCCTTCGAGCGGACGTATTCTCCCACTTTGAGCAAGGCAGACTGCTGCGCCGCCGTGAGTGCGAGAGTGTCGCTGATGAAGTTTCCGATCCAGAGCCCATTGAGAAAAAGGATCTGGCGGACGTTGGTGATCTCCACATGATCGGAGTCGATGCGAAGGTCCACCGTCATCTCGGTGAACGCGCGGTCAGGCAGGCGCTGCTGAAGCAGGATGTCCACATCCTGCTGATATTCAGCCAGATAAGCCGCACCCTCCTCGACGCTGTGGATCGCTGTCACGTTGCGGGAGCCGGACAGCCCCATTACCTTGAGCATCACGTGCTGGCCATGGCGGGCAAGAAAAGCTTTCGCCTCGTCGCTCTCAATATCCCTGCGCGCCAGAACCAGGGACTCCGGGACCGGAATCCCGAACTGCCTGGCGTCCCGCGCCAGGTTCATCTTCGAGTTCACCAACCGGCTGACTTCGGCGGCTTCGGGATCTGCCCGCAGATGTTCATTTGTGCCGCTCAGAAGGAAGACACTAACGAGATCAGTGGGTGGCGGCGTATCGACCAGCGGTCGGTAGAAATCGTCGCGGGGATGAAACTGAAGATCCTCGAAGCCGACGGTGGTCTGCCCGAGCTTCGCGTACAGCGCCAGATAGCGGTGTAACGCCGACTTCCAGGGCTCCTCGGCGAAGCGGTCGTAGAGGGCGACCCGATCACCAGGCTTGGACATGGCGATAGAGGCCACTTGAAGGAAGGCAATCAGGTCCTTGTTGGACTCGTGGTCAGCTCTCTGTTTGGGCGTGAGCTGGTCCTCCTTGAAATGCAACAGACACTCGTCGGCGCAGATCGCGAACTGCACAGATCCCGGTTGGCTTAGAGCATAGGACGCAAGTTTCATGAAGTGGCCCGTCGTCTGAAAATGGTCAGGACTGCGAACATACCCAGCCCTGGTCTCCAGCGACAGTAGCGAAGCGGCAATGTCATGCATACCTCCCGCAGCAGATACGAGCCCCCCTGGCGTTCCGGTCAGCGCAAACACCTCGCGGTTGTCGCCAGCCGGCGAATCTCAACGAGTTCGAAAGGGGCGAGCCCCGGGAATGGCTGGTCCCGCGCTTGGGTGCCGGCAGGCGTGATGCGCCCGACCCGCATCCTGATCGGATCCTCCCAGCCTGTGCTTCAAGCCCGCGTGCCCGTATTGGTCAAGGCAGGGCAACGCCCTCCATGCGATGATCCGCTGCGCCACGCCAACCTCCGCCAAACCGCTCGATGCCGTGCAAGCCACTCTCGAGTACCCGGAGGTCGACCCGGTGGCCAAGCGCTTGCAGCTCTGGCACGCGATCGACGAGCGTCGTGCCCGCCTCGATTTCCAGCCGCCCGCCCCGATGCAGGACATTGGGCAGAGCCACGGCCTCCGCCAGCGGCAACCCCCAGTCGAGGACGCCCACCAGGGTTTTCAGAACATAACCGATGATGCGACTGCCACCACGGGAACCGATCACCAGCACGAGCTCATCGTCCTGATCGAAAACAAAGACCGGCGCCATGGAGCTGCGCGGCCGCTTGCCTGGCGCCACCGCATTGGCGGTCGGTACTCCATCGCGCATCGGCACAAAATCAAAATCGCTGAGCTGATTGTTGAGCAGGTAGCCATCCACAGCACGCCGCGACCCAAACGGCGCCTCAATGGAGCTCGTCAAGGCCACCGCGTTGCCCTCGGCATCGATGATGGAGAAGTGGGTGGTACCGGCTTCCTCGTCCGGCTCCAGGGTTGGTGGATCATCGATCGCCGGCGTGACGCCTGGGACGCCCGGCGCGGGCAACTCCATGGCACGTGTCGGGTCGACCAGGCGGGCACGGCCGGCCAGGTAGTCGGGGTCGATGAGCCCGGCAGTTGGAACCGCCACGAAGTCCGGGTCACCGAGATACCGCTGCCGGTCGGCGAAGGCCAGGCGACTCGCCTCGGCGATCAGGTGCACCGCCTCAGCCGAATCCGGAGCCATTGCCGGCAGGTCGAAATGAGCCAGAATACCGAGCATCTGCAGCAGCGCGATGCCACCCGACGAAGGTGGCGGCGCACCACACACGGTCCAGCGACGATAGTGGCCACACAGGGGTTCCCGCTGCTTCGGCCGGTAGCCGGCGAGATCTTCGGCGGTGAGATCACCAGGCAACCAGCCACCTCTTCCAGACGCAGCCACCAAGTTCTCCGCCAGCACGCCTGTCTGCAGGGCGGTCGGTCCCTCAACAGCAATCCGACGCAGAACGTCGGCCAGCTGCGGATTGAGCAGCTGGGGATCGTCCTGCCTCGCGGCACGACTCAGGGTCCGGGTACCGCTGAAAAGACGCAAGGATGGATCGCGGAGAAGCTGGCGCCGCATCCGTTCCGGCAGTGGCGCCCCCCTTTCTGCCAAGTCGATGGCAGCCTCGAACAACTCGCTCCATGGCAGGTGGCCGTGAGCTTCGTGGGCGGCATGCAGCATGGGCACGAGCCCAGGGACGCCGACCGCGCGACCGCTGACCACTGCAAGCTGAAACGGCAGCGGCCAACGTCCAGCGATCATGAAGCGATCCGGCGTAGCCGCTGCGGGCGCTGTTTCACGACCGTCGTGGAAGCTCAACGCGCCCGTGGCACCGTCACGGAACAACAGAAAGCCACCGCCACCAATACCGCTCTCCTGAGGCTCGATGAACGCCAGCATCGCCTGCACGGCCACCGCAGCATCCATCGCGTTGCCGCCCCGATTCAGAATATCGAGCCCGACCTCCGCCGCAAGAGGATGCGCCGCCACGACCACCTGCTCGTTGGATCGAGCCAACGACACCGAAGAGGCGCAAAAAAGAAGCAGAGCCAGCAGACTGAAAGGAGTCAACTTCATGATGGCCAGAGTATCGCATGCGTTCGGGTCGCGTACGCATGGCTGCATCTGCAGGCTTCGGAATGATTTGATAACGTTGCCGTGAAACATCGATATCCATCGATACCTATGGATGCGCATGCGCGATCGAACCGAAAAAAAGAGCGTCCAGCCATGCGGTAAGAGCACAGCATCGGCGACCGCTCTGCAAGGCGAGGAATGCCCATGACCACTCGACTCTACTTTCTGGTGGACGGAGACGACCCGGCGCAACAGGTCGTCCATGACCTGCGTGACGCCGGCATCGACGACCGCGAAATCCACGCCGTCGCCCATCGGGAACGTTATCCCCTTGAGGGCGTGCCGGAAGCAAACTTCACCGAACGCACGGACTTTCTCCCTGCTGCACGCCGTGGTGTCGCCCTCGGCGGCACCCTTGGATTTCTGGCAGGTCTCGCGGCCGTCGCCCTGCCCGTCCCGGGCACGGTTCTGGCTGGCGGCGCCATGGTGGCCTCGCTCACGGCAGCCGGCGCTGCCGTGGGCACCTGGTCGGCGACGCTGATCGGCATCGGCATCACCCATCGCGACCTGCAGCCTTTCGAAGAGGCATTGGAGCAGGGCCGGATCCTGATTCTGGTAGACGTGGCCGATGAGCAGGTGGAAGAAATCAAGGCGCTGATCCGGCGCCACGACGCAGACGTGGTCATTGCCAGCGGCGACCTTGCTCAGGCAGAGCAAGACGTGTCCTGACACCCGGGGCAAACAGGCTCGGGCTCCGGTAGAATCAGCCGCCAGTGAAACCCATTTTAATTCTGGAGAGCGACCTTGAGCACAGAAGCCTGGATTATCGACACGGCACGAACTCCGCGTGGCATCGGCAAACAGGGCAAGGGGGCGCTGGCCCACCTGCACCCGCAAACGCTCAGCGCCACGGTCCTTAAAGCACTGCAGGCACGCAACGGCATCAACACCCAGGAAGTGGACGACATCATCTGGGGCTGCAGCTCCCAGAAGGGCAAGCAGGGCAACTGCATCGGCCGCATGTCCGCTCTCGATGCGGGCTGGGACACCGCCGCCAGTGGCGTGACCCTGGACCGCTTCTGCGGCTCGGGCATCACCTCGGTGAATATGGCTGCCGCCAGCATCATGGCCGGCATGGAAGACTTGGTTGTGGCCGGTGGCGTCGAGATGATGTCCTACACCCCCACGGTGCCCCCGGTGGAGGGCGCCGGCGGCATGGATGCCGGCAACATGCACCTGCGCGATCTGCATCCTCAGTTCCATCAGGGCATCTGCGCCGACGTGATCTCCACGCTCGAAGGCATCACTCGCGAACAGGTGGACCAGCTTGCCTACGAGAGCCAGCAGCGCGCCAAGGCGGCCATGGAAGAAGGCCGTTTCGACAAGAGCGTCGTTCCCGTCTACGACTACGAGGGCAAACTCTGCCTGGACAAGGACGAGTTCCCTCGGCCCCAGACCACCCTCGAGGGCCTCGCTCAGCTGCCCGCCGTGTTCAGCAACTTCATGCAGGCGCCCTTCGACGAGACCGGTGAGACCTTCGACCAGCTCGTGCGTCGTGTGTATCCGGACATCGACATCAACCACATCCACCATGCGGGCAACTCCTCAGGGGTCGTGGACGGTTCCGCCGGGGTGCTGCTGTCGTCGCCGAACTACGCCAAGTCCCAGGGCTGGAAGCCGCGGGCGCGGATCGTCGCCATGGCCAACGCTGCGGGCAGCCCGGAACTGATGCTCAACGAGCCCGGGCCCGCCGCGCGCAAGGTGCTGAAGAAGGCCGGAATGACCCTCGATGATATCGACCTGTTCGAGATCAACGAAGCCTTCGCCGTGGTCGCCTACAAGTTCATGCGCGACCTGAATCTCGATCCGGCCAAGTGCAACGTCAACGGCGGAGCGATTGCACTCGGTCACCCCATTGCCGCCACCGGTTCGGTGCTGATCGGTACGGTACTCGACGAACTCGAGCGTCGCGGGCTGTCCACCGGCCTGGTCACCATGTGCGCCGCCGGCGGTATGGCGCCGGCCATCATCATCGAGCGCATCTAACGCTCATCCACCCCCAGGCCCATCCTGTCTGTTCAGGATGGGCCTGATCAGCACATCATCATCTGTGAGAGTCTGCACTCAACGTCGCGCTGTCAGCGAGCGGCCATCGAAGGTGTGCAGGATCAGTGCTCCAGTCTCATCGACCTCGAAACGAGCGACGCCCTCGAGAATGGCGAAGATCCGCTGCTCCTGAGTCATGAGCGCCTCCACACAGGCCATAAGGGTCGAAAACAGCCCAGACACCGTGAGCCCTTCGCCAGTCAGGCTGTACCTGCCGCCATAGCTGTTGCAGGATCCACCTCCGCCCATGCGGCCGCCGGTGTCGAACACCACCGTGGCGCGCGAAGCCTCGATCATGCCTCGGCCATCCACATCCTCGATCACCCACTCGCCGAGCAGCAGGTCCTTTGGCTCACCGCCGCAGCCGCGCAGTACGCGCTCATCGAGGGAAACGATCACCCGCTTTGGGTGGGGCATGCCGGTCATGTCGTCGGCGCAGATCTGATCATGCACGGCGATCAGTAGACTGTGATCACCTACCCGGGTGCCGTAGGAGGTGACCTGCCCGTCGAACACCGGAGCAGGCGTGTTCGCCGCGAGCTCTCCTTCGCCGTAGTCCCAGCTCAGGGTCAGAGTTTCGGTGTCCAGATCGAGGCGCCAACCCGGCTCGTTACCGCGGGCCAACAGTGCCGGCGCAGGCGTGACCTCGCACTGCGGCCAGTCGACGCCTGCCAGCCGCAGGGTGGCTCGCTCACCCTTGCTCCAGAACTCAGTCCCGGGATCCCCCGCCAGCTGATAGCGGGCGCCGGAGGCGGACACCACCGCGCTGAGTTCGAAGCGCTTACCGGCGGCCTCCAGCACGAGGCCCTCCGACGACGCGCTCACCCGTGCCCGCTTGTCACCGCAGACCAGATCGCTGGCCAGGCGAGGGATTTGCCGACGATCGAGCATAAGCGTACCGAGGTGGTGCGAAGCCAGTGATCTATCGATCGCCAAGGGCTCGCTGACCCAGCTCATACCATTATCGCTGCGCAGAAAGCCGCGGAAGACATGGACACGGCCTGGGCGCAGTTCCACGGGATCAACCTCGAAAGTGAAATCGATGGGCACCTGACGCCCGCTCAGTGGGAACTGCCGCTCGGCAACGATCTCACCCGAAGGCGCCGGTCCTGCACGCAGTTCAACCACGGCCACCGCATCCTCAGGCAAAGCAATCCGGGGGAGATAGCTCAACTCCCCACGGATGGCGATACTCTGCGGCAATGCCTCCGCGCCTTCGAGCGGAGCTGCGGGATCGTGGGCACAGCCCACCATAACCAGCAGGGTGACAAGCAACGCAAGCAGCGAAGGTTTAGGCATCTATCGGACTCCCTGAATTGAATTTCTACGATAGCGCAAGCGCACGAATGTTCCGTGTTCGAAGTTGAATCGTCGCCGTGGGCGCTCGCTCGATCGCAGATCCGCAATCCCGCCACCGGAAGTTTGTTCAAAAAATGCTGTCCGGCACTGTTTCAGTGCTGCTGAATATCGATTTTCAGCAGCCTGCCAGCTCGTGTCGCTGCCCTCGGCTGCAGAGGTTGCTAACATGCAGCCTCATCAGCCCAGGTTCCGTTAACCGACATGATCCCGCGCGCGCTCGTCGCCTTGCTCACCCTGGTGGCTCTGGCGCCTGTGCTCCCAAGGAAGAATCGATGCCCGAGACCACCGCTGCGGCCCCAGCGACCGCCATGTCCACATCATCGACAGCCGCGATGGTGACACCGGTGCCCTGGCCCGCATCAACCTGCAAACCGACATCCGCGACCTCATGATTGCCGCCGATGAAGGCCATGGTTTCGCGCGACCTGAAAATCGGCTGGCTTTCTCTGACATGACCCGCGCCTTCCTTACGGTAGGCCCAGCCCGAAAATCTCACCGATGCAGCGCTCATCACAGGTTTGAAGCAGGCTCTGGCGAGCTTCGAGCCGATGGTGACCCATTGAGACTTGACCGACCCAATGACCCCAGCGACGAGTCCATGACCAAGATTTCGATCGCCCGCGCCACGGGCTGCCAGGACCTGCGTTCGCACACCCCGCCAACTCACAGCGTTGCGCCGTCACTGTGGGAGCATGCTCTGCGCGCGATGACAACTTCGATGCGCAGCCTAGCGCTGTTGGTGGGGCTGGCCTTGAGCCCGGTTGCTCTGGCCGAGCGATTCGCAAACCTTGAGGACTGCGTACTGCAAGTCCCGGGCGGCAGCCTTTCAGCCCAGGCCCGCTGCGGCACCCTGGAGGTGCCGGAAGACCCAGCCCGGCCCGATGGCCGGCGGATCGAACTGGCCTATGCAGTGGTCGGCGCCCCCACCCGCCAACCAAGGCCGGATCCGGTGTTCTATCTGGCCGGCGGACCAGGGCAGAGTGCCCGCGACGTGCTGCCACTGATGCGCCACACGCTGCGGGAGGTCAATCAGAACCGGGACCTGATCTTTCTCGATCAGCGCGGCACCGGCGCTTCCAATGCCCTTCGCTGCGACTTCGGCGCGGTGGACCCCTTCCTTGAACCGGATCCGGACGTCATCAAGAGCCTTTACCGCGACTGCCTCGACAGCCTGGACGCGGACGTCCGCCACTACCTGACCCAGGACGCAGCGCGCGACCTGAACGCTCTGCGGGAGCATCTGGGCTACGGGCAGATCAACCTGGTAGGCACCAGCTACGGCACCCGCTTGGCCCAGGTCTACCTGCGCGCCTATCCCGACCATGTTCGCAGCATGATTCTCGACGGCGTCGTGCCGACCCGGCTCGTCCTCGGCAGCGAGCACGGCAGGGCTCTCGATGACGCCCTCGGCCGCATCCTGGCCCGCTGCAGCGACGACCCGGCCTGCAATGAACGCTTTCCCGACCTGCCCGCGAAACTGGCCGATCTCGCCATGCGCTACGAGAGCAGCCGGCAGCTGACGCTGGTACATCCACGCAGTGGTCGCGACCAGGTCATGGATCTCAATCGGGATGGGCTGGCCCAGGCCCTGCGCATGTTGACCTACGCGCCTCAGTCCCAGGCGCTGCTGCCGCTGCTGATCGACGAGGCTGCCCGCCGCGAAGTGCCAGAACGGATTGCCAGCCAGCTCATGCAGATCTACGAGCAGCTCGACGCCATGATCAGCGTGGGCCTCGAGGCTGCCATCGGCTGCAGCGAAGACTGGCCCCACTGGCAGACCATGGACGCTACTGCAGAAGCCGATACCCTGCTCGGACCCGGGATGCGTGAAGGCCGCCAGATGATCTGCGAGATCTGGCCGCAGGGCGACGTGCCCGATGACTTCCACACGCCGTTCCAAAGCGAAGTGCCTGTGCTGCTGATGTCAGGAGAATTCGACCCGGTGACGCCGCCCCGCTACGGCGAGGAGGCCGCGGCGCAGTATCCCAACCACCGCCATCTGGTAGGACAGGGTCAGGGCCATGGCATCCTCGGGCCACCCTGCACCAGCATGCTGGCGGCCCGCTTCATCAATGACCTCGACGTCGAGGGGCTGGACACCACCTGCATGGACCGCCTGGGGCCAACACCCTTTTTTATCGACCTTCTGGGGCCCACGCCATGATTCACGCCCGCAATCTGCGCAAGTGCTTCGGCGACGTGGTGGCGGTAGATGACGTCAGCTTCCGCGCCGAGGACGGTCAGATCACCGGCCTGCTCGGCCCCAACGGGGCCGGGAAGACGACCACCTTGCGCATGCTCTATACGCTGCTGAAGCCGGACTCAGGGGACATGACCGTCGATGGCATTGACCCGCGTCGCGAGCCGCTGGCGGTCAAGCGTCGGCTGGGCGTCGTACCCGACAGCCGGGGACTCTACGACAGGCTGACCGCCCGAGAGAACGTGCGCTACTACGGCGAACTGCAGGGGCTGGACAGGGTCACCATCGACGCCCGCACCAACAAGCTGGCCGAGCTGCTTGGCATGCAGGACTTCCTCGAACGTCGCACCGAAGGATTTTCACAGGGCCAGCGGGTGAAAGTGGCCATTGCTCGGGCCATGATCCACGATCCGAAGACGGTGCTGCTCGACGAACCTTCCAACGGCCTCGACGTCATGAGTACCCGGGCCCTGCGCCATTACCTGCTCGGCCTGCGCGAAGAAGGGCGCTGCGTGGTCCTCTCCACCCACATCATGCAGGAGGTGGCCGCCCTGTGTGACCGCATCGTCATCATCGCCAACGGCCGCATCGCCGCCAATGGCAGCGCCGAAGAACTGCTGGCCCGATCAGGCCAGCACAGTCTCGAAGACGCCTTCGTGAAACTCATCGGCAGCGACGAGGGCCTGCTCGCATGATGGCCGTATTCAAGAAGGAACTACTCGAGAACCTGCGGGATCGTCGCGTGGTCATCAATACGCTGCTGCTTGGGCCGCTGGCCGCACCACTCATCTTCGTCGCCATCATCTGGTTCACGGTTCAGCAGGCCATTGATCGCGCCGAAGCCGACCTGGAATTGGTGGTGGTCGGAGCCGAACACGCCCCCAACCTCGTGCGCTGGCTCGAGCAGCGGGGCGTGGTGGTGAAAGATGCCCTCGACGACCCCGAACAGGCCATACGCGAGGAGCAGGAAGAGGTCATCCTGCGGATTCCCGCCGACTTCCACGAGGCTTGGCGCAGCGGCCGACCAGCCGTGGTCGAAGTCCTCACTGATCGCTCCCGACGCTATGCCGGCACATCGCTGGGCCGGGTCGAAGGCCTGTTGCAGGGCTACAGCCAACAGATCGGCCACTTGCGGCTGCAACTGCGCGGAGTGACGCCGGACCTGGCCCAGGCCCTGCGGGTCCAGACGATGGATCTATCCACGCCGGAATCCCGCGGCGGACTGATCCTCGCCTTCCTGCCCTATGTGGTGCTGATCACCGTCTTCATCGGCGCCATGCACATGGCCATCGACACCACCTCGGGGGAGCGGGAACGGCGATCGCTGGAACCGCTGCTTATCAACCCCCTGCCCCGATGGCAGATCATGGGCGGCAAGCTGCTGGCCACCACGGCCTTCGCCCTGGCGACCCTTGGACTGGGACTGATTGCCTTTACCTGGGCCCTGAAGCTCTTGCCCACCGGCCACATGAATATGGCCTTGAATCTCGACTGGAAGGTGGCCCTGACCGCGTTCATCCTGGTTCTGCCGGTAGCCCTGCTGGCGTCTGGTCTGTTGATCATCCTCGCCGCATTCGCCAAAAGCTTCCGCGAGGCCCAGAGCTACATCGGCCTGGTGATGTTCATTCCCATGATTCCGAGTTTCTGGATCCTCATCAATCCGAGTCGTCTGGAAACCTGGATGACATGGGTGCCGCTGCTCAGTCAGAGTATCCTGGTTCTGGAGATGGTCCGCGGTGAAACCATCGAAGCGATCTGGATGCTGACGTCCTTCGCCAGTACGAGCGCACTGGCCCTGCTGCTGGCGATCATTGCCGGATCGCTCTACAACCGGCCCGGGCTGATCTTCGGCGACGGCTGAATGCACCCATTGTACCTGAGGCAATAATTTTTATAATGCGTTATGATTTCTTGAACAGGCACCAGGGGCCGTTCATGAGCAGTCGAGAACAGGTTATTGTCGTAGGGTCCGGAATGTGCGGCATGTTCACCGCCCTGGCCCTGGCCCGGCGAGGGCGTGCCGTCACCATCCTGGAGCGCGATCCGCCGCCGCCGGAAGGGAACGCAGACGATGCCTTCTTCGAATGGAAGCGGCTCGGTGCCGCCCAGTTCCGGCATCCCCATGCCTTCCTCGGCGCCATGTGCAGCCTCATCCAGCGCCGCTACCCGGAGCTGCTCGAAGCCATGTACGGCGCCGGCGCCCGGCGGGTGGAACTCGAGGAAATGCTGCCCGCCGAACTCAAACCGCACTACGTTCCCGAACCCGGCGACGAGAACCTGTTCGTGCTGATGTGCCGCAGGGCCACCCTGGAGACTGTGATCCGCCGTCATGTGGGTGCGCTAGACAACGTCCACATCCGCAATCGGGTTCAGGTGGCCGGCATCCTCACGGAACAACGGGATGGCAGGCTGGTCGCCACGGGAGTAAGCGTGCGCTCTCGGGACGACAACGACGATACTCGCGAGGATCTTCACGCAGACCTGCTGATCGATGCCAGCGGACGCTCCTCACGTTTCCCCCAATGGTTGGGCAAACTCGGCGTGAACGTGGAAGAGGATACCGAGAGCGCGGCTATTGTCTATTACACCCGCCACTATCGACTCAAGCCTGGCCAGCAGGAGCCGCCGCGGGGCGACAACCGCGGTGCCGGCGACCTCGGCTATCTGAAATATGGCGTGTTCCCGGGCGACAACGGCAACTTCGCCATCATCCTGTGCACGGACGAACGGGAAACCGAGCTGATCGAAGCCCTGCGCGATCCGGAACGTTTCGATGCTATCTGCCGGTCCATCCCGGGCCTCGAGCCCTGGCTCGGCGACGAGCGCAGCGAGCCCTCCACGGAATCCTTCGGCATCGGCGACATCCGCTCGGTGTGGCGCACTTTCGTGCAGGACGGCAAACCGCTGATCGAAAATTTCTTCGCCGTGGGGGACGCTGCGCTGCGGACCAATCCGCTCTACGGTCGCGGCTGTTCCACCGGTGTGATGCACGCCCAGATCCTGGTCGAAGTCATGGATGAGCACAGCGATCCGGTGGATCGCGCCCTGGCCTTCCATGAGCGCACCGCTGAAGAACTGCGGCCCATTTTCGATGCCAGCCGCCGGGAGGACCGCAGCGGCATCAAGCGAGCCATGGCCGCCATGGAAGGCAGAAACCTGGAGAAGCCCGATTCCTTGAAGAAGTGGTTCGGAGTGGCCTTCGGCGATGCCATGACCGCCGCAGCGCGTGAAAACATCCATGTTCTGCGCGGGCTGCTGCGCACCTTCCACCTGCTCGAGAAGCCCGGCGACTTCCTCAAAGACCGGCGCATCCGCTGGACCATCTATCGCTACATGATCCGCGGCCGAAGCCGCAATGCCTCGCGGCGCCTACAGAAGGGTCCCAAGCGGGAGGAGATGCTCGCCCGCGTCGCCGCCTGACGCCATCGGGGCTGAAGACTGTGGAAAATCTCAGCGATGAGCCCCTGTGGGAGCGGATTTAGAGGGTGTCGCAAAACTCAGCGTGGCGCCCCTGTGGGAGCGGCTTCAGAGGGTGTCGCAAAACTCAGCGTGGCGCCCCTGTGGGAGCGGATTTATCCGCGAATGACCCCGCAAGTCATTGATCTCTCGCAGTCCATTCGCGGCTGAAGCCGCTCCCACGGAGTCTTGCCAACCTTTTGCGACACCCTCTAAATCCGCTCCCACAGAGCCCTTACTGGTCCTTGGCGAACTGGGCGTAGGCGGCTGCCGTGCCTTGAGCCATCTTGTCGCCATCAAAGGGAATGGACATCTCCGGGGTGAACTCGAGCACCACGCGCTCAGGTGTATCCAGAAACTTGACGAAGAGTTCCGGCACGATGTTGCGGGTGAAGGCATTGCCCTCATCCTTCGATGCTGCCATGCCCTGAGCCAACAACTGGTAGAACCACTGTTTAGTCTCAGGATCATCGTGAATGACCGTGTGGCCCTTGTAGGTCACCGTCTTGCCGCCACCCATCGGGGTGCCAGTGCTGGTGATGACCACAGAGGAGCGACCGTCCCGGGCAATGGCCTTGACCCGTACCCGCTCACGGGTAGCGGTCATCCAGATCTTGCCCTTCACTGGCACGTAGGCGGTGATGACGCCCAGAGGATGCCCTGCCTTGTTGGCCCAGCAAAACACGCACTCTCGCGCCGAGCGCAGGAGTTGCTGCTCCCGCTCCGGATCGAGCCGATACTGCTTGACGTCATCGTAGTTGGTGGTCTGGCTGGTCATGATCGAACGCTCCTCGTCGCACCGTCACCAAAGTCATGATTACGGTGGCTGAAATCCGCCTCTCCGCAGAATAGTTGCGCGACGCAACTTACCTCAGGGCGCCGCTCAGTTCCAGCAGCCCCACCCAGTCACGGCCACATCAGTGATCAGCCCTACCTCCGGCATGTGGGTGCAGCACCGCCGCGACGAAGGCATGCGTCGGTGCGGGCACGCCCAGCTCCGCGCCAAGCCGCGCCACCGTTGCGCTGAACCAAGGCAACTCGAGACGCCGACCCGCCTCCAGATCCACCAGCATGGAGGGCTTTGTAGCTGCCGGCGCTCCTGCCAGGCGCCCTTTGAACATCGCCGCGGCATCCGCTGCCAACGGCACTTTCATGGCATGGGCCACCGCCACGGCCTCGTCGATGGCGGTCTCCACCAGCGCACGAGTCTCCACGTCCTCGAGCAGCACACCGATGGGCGCACGCACCACCGAGGCCAGGCCGCTCATGACGCTCAGCGGGACGAACTTCTCCCACAGGACACGGTCGATCTCGGGGCTGAGTTCGACATCGATTCCCGACTCTGCGAGTGCCGCTTCGAAGCGCCGACCCCGCTCGCTTAGACTGCCGTCCGCTTCGCCGAAGATGATGCGTTTCAGGTTGCCCATGTGGTGAACCCGACCCGGCCCGGCAAGGTGCGAGACCACATGGGTCGTGCCAGCCAGAACGCGTTCCCGGCCCAGAACCGCGCCCAGGGTGTCGGCGGATGTGATGCCGTTCTGTACCGTGACCACGAACCCCTCGGCACCCAGTGCCGGTGCGAGTGATCGCGCCGCGGTCTCGGTGTCGTAGAGTTTGGTGGTGAACAGCGCCGCTTCCACCGGCGCGATGCTGCCCGGATCATCCGTCGCCACCGCTTGGGCGACGTGCAGCTCGCCCTCATCGGTAGCCACCCGCAGCCCGTCACGGCGGATGGCTTCGAGATGCGCCCCTCGGGCAATGAACGTGACGTCGTGTCCGGCCAGTGCCAGCTTGGCCCCGAAGAACCCGCCGACGCCGCCCGTGCCCATGATCGCAATCCGCATCAGTAGGTGCCCCCGAGTTTGCGATGGTCCCAGGACAGGGTCTTCACCGGCGTGAAGCGCAGGATGACCCGCTTGCTGCCGGCCTGCTTGAGGCCGGCGATTTCCTTCTCGGAGAAGCTGTCCTTGCCCGGATTGCGCTGGCGCTGAATGTTCATCATGGTTTCGAGAACGAAGTCGGCATCGTCGATGATCTCGGCGTCTGCCTCCATCATCACCGACTGCAGTTCCTGATACTCGTCGCCGGCCTCGATGAGCAGGGCGGACTTCGGATTGCGCTCGATGTTCTTCACCTTCTGGCTGCGGCCGTAGGTGGAGACGAGGAAGCGGCCCTCGTCATCGGTGTAGAAGAACATGGGCATGGGGTGCGGATAACCACGCGGCCCCTCCGTGACGATGATCAGGGTCTTCTCCCTCCGCACGAAATCGTGCAGTTCAGCGTCGGTCATGGTGATCTGGTCGCGGCGCGATGCCATGGTGGGCTCCTCTCGAACGCAAATGTGTGGATGTCCAATACTTTTGTGGATGTCCAATATTGCTGGGGTGGGTGGAGTGCTTCACGTCAGGTGGAGCATTCTGCCATGCTCTGGGGTCCGGACCTTTCGAGACCCTGCATGGATCCTTTTCTGAAAGCCGCCATCGAGGAGGCGGAGCGCGGACTCGCCGAGGGGGGCATCCCCATCGGATCGGTCCTGGTGCATGCCGGGAGGATCGTCGGCCGTGGCCACAATCGCCGGGTGCAGCAGGGCAGCAGCATTCTCCATGCGGAGATGGATGCGCTGGAGAATGCCGGCCGTCGATCCGCGGCCTTCTACCAGGCCTGTACCCTCTACACCACCCTCTCGCCCTGCGCCATGTGCAGTGGCGCCATCGTACTCTACGGCATTCCCCGGCTGGTGATCGGCGAGCACGACACCTTCGTGGGGGAAGAGTCCTGGCTGCAGGAACGCGGCGTCGAGATCACCGTCGCTGGCGATTCCCGCTGCCTCGCCCTGATGCGGAACTTCATCCACGACCGGCCCGACCTATGGGCGGAGGACATCGGGACCTGAGCATCCGTCACGTGTGCAGGTGCCCGGGTCGAAGCGTAGGATATCCCCCAGTAGTCCGCCGTCGATCCAAGCAGGGAAACCACATGTCCGCAGTGAAATTCGGGGTACTCGACCAGGCGCCGGTGTTTCCCGGGGAGAGTCCCGGGGATGCCTTCGACCACAGCCTCGAACTGATCCGCGCCTGCGAAACCCTGGGCTACCATCGCTACTGGGTGGCGGAGCACCACGCCATGGACGCCCTGGCCTGCGCGTCGCCGGAGATCCTGATCACCCGGCTGGCCAGCGCCACCTCACGGATTCGAGTCGGCTCCGGCGGTGTGATGCTGCCGCACTACTCGCCGTTCAAGGTGGCGGAGTGGTTCAGGACGCTGGAGTGCCTGTTCCCGGGCCGCATGGACCTCGGTGTCGGGCGGGCACCGGGTGGCGACGGCCTCACGGCTGCTGCCCTGGCCTACGGCAGCCGCGTCGGCGTGGAGTACTACCCTCAGAAAGTGGCCGACCTGACCGCATTCGTGAGCGGCCAACGGGCCCAGACCGAGGCTTTCGCCGAACTCACCGCAACGCCACGCTGCGCCACGTCACCCGAGATGTGGATCCTGGCATCGAGCCCGGACAGTGCCGATCTGGCCGCCCACTTCGGCATGGGATTGTGTTTTGCCCACTTCATCACGCCCCAGGGCGCTACCAGGATCCTGCGAAAATACCGGCGCCAGTTCCAACCCGGCGTATTGCAGGCACCCTACAGCGCCATCGGGGTGTTCGCGATCTGTGCACAAGACGAACAGGAGGCCGATGTCTTCCGGCGCATGCGCGAATTACGCAAGCAGCGCCAGCGCCTCGGCATGACGGGTGAACCTACTCGGGAGGAGGCGCTGACACACGACTTCAGTCCCGCCGAAGTCGAAGCCATGCGCAGCCAGCGGTCACGACGGTTGATCGGTACCCGCGAGGGGTTGCGCGCAGAGATCGACACGCTTGTGCATGCCAGCGAGGCAGACGAGGTGATCGTGCTGACCAACACGCCCCGCTTCGAGGACCGACTGCGTTCCTACGAACTGCTGGCCGAGACCTTCGCGCTGGTCGAACGTGATCGCCGCGAAAACCGGGCCGTCGATGCCGCCCTGAATCCCAGTATCCCGGCAGTCGATCCTGTTGCCGCAGCAGTGGGGGACGCGGGAGATGTCACGGGACGACATTCTGGTTGACCCGGAACAGATTGCTGGGGTCGATTCGCCGCTTGACGTTCTGCAGGCGTTGGAAGTTCACACCATACGCGTCGCGCTCAGAACCCGAGGCCTCAGCAACGAAGTTCACGTACTGGCCGCCGCTGGCACCAGGGGCCAGCTTGGAGCCCCCGTCACGCGCCCACGTGACGCAGCGCGTGTCATCGGCGGGATCTCGCCAGCGGGCGCCGACCGTTACCGCGAATCGGATGCCTCGGTGTGGATAGGCAGTGGCTTCCGGGGCAACGTCATCGATGGCACCGCCGAGCTGCGAGATCAGGATATCCGACTCCGCCGCCGGCAGCGTCGCGGCGAGCCCGGTAAGCGTATCGATCGCCGCGTCGGGGAGCTCGACGTAGCTCTGAGTGGACCAATAATTGCGAGCTCCGCGCTCGTATGCCTGATCGAGGAACTGCTGTGCTTCGACGTAAGGCCGAGGTGCGACCCCGTCGCCGATCGGATCGGCGGCCGTGTGGAGTCCCGCCAGAATACGCTTGCCTTCGGTCCAGTCACTACCCGAATAGCACTGCATCAGGCTGAGCACCGGCCTGCCATGGAAGCGCTCTGGCAGGAACGGTAAAGGCGGAGCATTGAGCAGAGCTGCCCAGACGCAACACTCCCGTGGCGCTCCTGCACAAAACTCCCGGTACCGTCGCAGCACCTCCGGGGCGTCCTCGAGGCGGTACACGGTAGGGCCGAACAGCACCTCGTGCCTGAGTGGGTGCAGCTTGAACGCGAAACGCGTGACGATACCGAAATTGCCGCCACCGCCACGAAGGGCCCAGAACAAATCCGCATTCTCATCAGCGCTCGCATGCATGCGTTCACCGTCGCCGGTAATCAGTTCCAGAGACAACAAATGGTCGGCAGCCAGTCCGTGCTTGCGCGCCAACCAGCCGAAACCACCTCCGAGTGCGAGTCCGCCGACCCCCGTGGACGAGACCACCCCGCCTGGGGTCGCGAGTCCGTGGGCTGCGGTGGCACGATCGAGGTCGGCAAGCAGGGCGCCGCCCTGAACCCATGCGATGCCCAGATCGGGATCCACGTCCACGTCCCGCATCATGCCGAGATCCACCACCACACCGCCCTCGCTGACGCCGGAACCTGCGACATTGTGGCCGCCTGCGCGTACGGCTACCGCGTGCTCGTGATCGCGCGCGAAGTTCACCGCAGTACGGACATCGGCAATGTCCAAGGCTTGAACGATCAACGCAGGCCTGCGGTCGATCATGGCGTTCCAGACCTTGCGGACGTCATCGTAGCCGCGCTCCCCTGACTGCAGCAGGTTTCCGCGGAGATTGGCAGACAGGTTGCGAATGGATCGATCGTTTTCCATCATGAGGCCTCCTGATCGGCTGACCGGCCCATTGTCGAAATGCAGCCGCTTCGGACTACTGAAAAATCTGGAGTGACCTTGCCCTCGATGGTCCGGAAGGAGGGATCGCCATGGCGAAGGCGTACGGCCAGTATTGCCCGCTTGCACTTGCGATGGAGCTTCTCGGCGAGCGCTGGACACTGCTCGTGGTCAGTCGGCTTATAGACGGCTGCCGACGATTCAACGAGATACATCGCGGTCTGCCCCGAATGTCCGCCAGCTTGCTGTCCGCGCGACTCACCCGGTTGCAGGATGCTGGCCTGTGTGAGAAACGTCCGATGGCAGAACAGGCGGGCCACGAGTACCTGCCGACGAGTGCCTGCCTGGAGCTCGAACCCGTCGTCATGCAACTCGCCGCCTGGGGGCAGCGCTGGGCCCGCGACATGGAGCCCGAAGACCTCGACCCCGCCTTTCTCGCCTGGAGCATGAGCACGCGCCTCGACACTGCGGCCATGCCCTCCGGCCGCACCGTCATCGAGTTCGAATTCAGCGGTCTGTCGCGAGAGTACCGGCGCCTCTGGCTCGTCAACCACGATGGGGTGGTCGACATGTGCCTCAAGCACCCCGGTTTCGAGTCCGACGTCAGCGTGAAAGCTGACATGCAGCGCTTCGTGGAGGCCTGGCGCGGGTTTCGATCGATGCGGGAGGAGATCGCCGCCGGACACATCCGTTTGGAAGGCTCCCCAGCGAACCGACGAGCACTGCCAAAGTGGCTGCTCGGCAGCGCATTGGCGAGTGTGCCCCGGCTCCGCCCCGGGGCGGAGCGGGAGGTGTCTGCGCAGCTACGACGTTGGCATTAGCCCGGAAATCTCACCGCCCGGCAAGGGCCTGCAGCACAAGCCATGGTGGCTGCGTCACCGGGAGATTCGAACAGAGACAGGTCTGATCACTCACCCGACCACTGCTCCCCAAGTGCCCAGACCTTGGCCGCCATATCCATGTCCAAGGCATGGGGCAGCACGCCGCGCCCGTTTTCGTCGGGATGGCTGATCTCGTCGGCTACGGCACAGTCCTCACAGAAACGGCCCGCGATGGCGCCGAAGTCCTCGATACAGGCTGCCCAGAGGGTGGTGGCAGCGCCCTGGGAGACCGTCTTCATGCCCATGCCCTCGGGAATACCGCCTTTCAGGAACACCATTTCTTCTTCGGTGAAATAGCGCCCGAGTTCGGTATCGATGAGGCCGGGGTGGACAGCGGTGGCTCGAACGCCCCGGTCGCGGTAGCGACGGTCGAGTTCCAGCGTCATCAGCACGTTGGCTGTCTTCGACTGCCCATAGGCCACCAGCTTGTTGTAATCCTCTTTCTCGAAGAAGGGATCATGCAGCCGAAATGGTGAGAGCCGGTGTGCCGAACTGGTCAGATTGATGACCCGCGCGGGTGCTGCAGCCAGCAGGTTATTCATCAGCCGTGCTGTGAGCACGTAGTGGCCCAGGAAATTGGTCCCAAGATGCAGTTCCAGTCCTTCCCGGGTCCGGCTCAAAGGTGCTGCCATGACGCCGGCATTGTTGATCAGCATGTCGATCCGCGGATGCGCTGCCGCGATGGCATCCGCTCCTTTGCGCACCGACTCGAGATCGGACAGATCCATGACGGCCAGTTCAATGGCCGAATCCGGAAGCGACGCCCGGATCTCTGCCAGGGCCGCCTCCCCTTTCGGCCTGTCCCTGACGACACTGATCACGTGGGCACCGCGGGCTGCGAGCACCCGTATGGTTTCCACCCCGATACCAGCGGAGCCGCCTGTGACCACGACGGTCTTGCCGCTGAGGTCAGCCGCGCCTGCCGCTTCTTCCGAGCCCATTTCCGGTCGATAATCTGCCATGGTTGTCCCCGAGTTCATCCGGGCTACTGCCCGATCAATTGCGATCCGACTTCGGACCCTCGTAGCTGGCGATATGCTCGAACCAGCCCGAACCGCGAATATTCATGGGAATGCCACCATACTTGGCGCCGGTCTCCATATGCTTCTTGCGGCCTTCCCAGGCATCCGGAGTGGCCTGCCATTCGTTGAGCACCTGCTCGGCCTCTTCATAGCTGTCGGCCTCCACTTCGTAGAGAGAGAGATAGCCGGAGGCGTTCTCGATCTCCAGATGCGGGCCGGCAAGCTTGTAGACACTACCGCGGACGAAGTTGGGGCAGTGGGCGGTGTCCTCGATATGCTGGCCGACAAACCATTCATCGAAGGCGGCCTGATCATCAGAACTTCTCGGTTCACACAGTCCGATCAAAACGTAGCGTGGCATGGCTCTCTCCTCTCCCATGGAATGCAACAGAACCACTGAGCATGCCAGTTCAAATCCTTGCGGTCACGCGTGAATGTTCCCATCTGCATCAGCCCAGCGCATCTGCGTTGGCAGGTCCGGGAAGCCCTGCCATCCTTGCGGTCATTGCCTTCCGACCAGCGGACAACTTGCCATGAGGTGCCATTGACCATGATCGAGCACAGCGGAGGCTGCCACTGCGGCCAGGTCCACTACACCGTGCATGCGCCTGCACTGCTCTCCGTTCATGAGTGCAACTGCAGCATCTGCACAAAGGCCGGCTATCTTCACCTGCTCGTACCGCGGGACCGTTTCCGGCTTCTCGCCGGAGAGGGAGCTCTGGTGGACTACACTTTCAATACGGGCACGGCCCACCACTGGTTCTGCGGTACCTGCGGGATCAAATCCTTCTACGTTCCACGCTCCCATCCTGACGGCATCAGCGTAAATGCGCGCTGCCTGGACGAGGATACGATCGAGGGCATGACGATCACGCCCATCGACGGCAGGAACTGGGAGCAACAATACCCGGCAGGGCGGGCGAAGAACTATCCGGCCTGATTGTCAACGGGGAAACCCGAAAGACCTTAAAAGCGCGAACCCGATGCCCTGCGCTCAGGCCGGATGCCTATCGGTCCGCCGCACACTGAGCCGGTGGCGAACCAAATCGATCTGGATATATGCCGCAGAGGCATGCGATCATGGCCCCCAAGTGGCGGCATCACCTGGACCTCGAACCGTCAACCGTCGCTTCGAATCGCCGATTGCAGCGTCGCAGACCTGGTAACTCCACCATGACCTCCCGCTGGCCGCTCCAACTCGTCGTGATCGCCTTGGCGACGGTGATCATTCTGATGTTCAGAATGCTCGTCAGCGATGACGCTGCGCGGCCCAGCAGCAGCCCCATCACGATCGATAGCGATCCGCTGCCATCCCATGGCACCCCACCGCGCGAAGACGCCCCGATTGCACTCGACAGCCAAGCGACCCCATCGGAGTCCGTGGAAGCAGGACCGAACGAGAACCATGCAGTCAAAGATCTGCTCGAGCTGCCGGCCACGGCATGGACCAAGGTCACGTGGCTGCAGGGCAGGCACGCCATGCCAGCCTTCCTCGAGGTCTTTCTCACCAACCTGCCAGCGGCACGTGCAGGGGACACCGACGCCATGGTGAACCTGGCCTTCGCCATCGAGAACTGCCACATGGCAGCCGGCTTTCCGACGCGCGCTGATCTCGAAGCCTTCGCGACGTCCCGGCCCTTCGCCGCCCCGCAAGACGTCGAAGCCATGGCCGAGCTGATTCCCGACTGCAGGAAGATTGCTGCCGAGGTCCCGGAGGGCCTGCGCATCCAGCAGTGGAGTGCAGACTGGCTGCAGCGCGCTGCGACCGGCGGCGATGCCCTGGCGCGCTATCTGTTGGTGAACCAATGGGAACGCAGCGACACCACCTACGTCGAGGCCGCCGAAGCTCTGGCGGAAGCCGTCGCGACCGGCAGCCCCTGGGCCCTGCGCGAAGCGGCGGAGTTCGTATTGAACTATCCGCCACCATCCAGGGACGACCCCTATCAGGTCGAAGCGTCCGCCTGGCTGGTGCTCGCCTGCCGTGGTGACCCCGCCTGCGATGCCCGGGTGCTGAAGCGGCAGATACGATGGGCGCAGCTACCCGCCTACGCGGACCAGATCATGCTGAGGGCGGCGCAGATTCGCGGCAAGCTTGACGCCGGCGAGAGCTTCGATTTCAACTCCGGCTGGCGCAGGCCCTGACAGGCTGCTGAAATTTCAATATCAGCAGCTTGGCAACCCCTCCTCAAAGTACGAATCTAGCCCGCAAATCTCAGCGATTCACGGCTGCGGACGCGGAGATGCCGGCAAAGCCTGCCGCTCCGCCGGTGCGGTTGCGCTGTTGCGCACCATCCATGTTGCGCACCCTGCGGGCGACGCGATTCGCTCCCGGCGAATCGGTCGACGTACTGTCAAGTGCGCCTGCGCGCCCGCCTTGTCTTTCCCACATCTCCACGCGCCCGCTTCGCGCATCGGTGAGCTATGCGGGCTAGCAACGCACAAGAAACCGCCCGCGTAGGAATCAGGACGCCCGTTGGGCCAGCTTGCGTTTGCCGTAGATCAGCGTGCCGTCGTCCAGATCCGCAGCAGGAATCTCATCCTTCTCGACGTAATAGTCCTGGGGGAAAACCCACGGTGTCCGCTGCCCCTGTTTCGGCATCAGATGCATGCTGCGGTCGAGGTAGCCCGGGTTGAAGTTGTCCTTCTCGATGAAGGGCCGCGCCGACTCGGCCAATTCCTTCGCTCCAAGGGTCGGAACGACGGTATCCACACCCTTGGCGTCCATGTGCTTGAGCAGCCGGCAGACGAAGTCAGCAATGAGATCGGCACGCATGGTCCAGCTCGTGCGCAGGTAGCCGAATACCCAGGCCATATTCGGCACGCCCGAGTAGAGGATGCCGCGCCAAGTGTAACTCTGCGCGAAGTCGAGGACCTCTCCGTCGATGGCGAAGTCAATGTCACCTAGAACGCAGAGCTCGAAGCCAGTGGCGGTGACAATGATGTCCGCCTCAAGCTCCTCGCCGGACTTCAGGAGCACGCCCTTCTCCGTGAAAGTATCGATTTCATCAGTGACCACCGACGCCTTGCCGGCGGCGATGCCCTTGAAGAGATCACCATCGGGAATGAACGCGAGACGCTGCTGCCAGGGACGATAGGTCGGTGTGAAGTGCTTCTCGACATCGAAGTCCGGTCCCAGGTAGGCCCGCGCGCCGGCAATCAGGTCATCCCGCAGCTTCTCGGGCTCCTCGAAGGACCGCTGCTGAATCACCTTCATGTCGTGGAGAATTTTGCGACGGACGATGTCGTGGATCCATTCCTCGGGGACGTCGAGTTCCCTCAGCATATCCGCCAGTTCATTCCGGTTTTCGCCCGGGGCGAAGAAGGTCGGCGAGCGCTGGAGCATGGTGATGTGCCCGCACTTTTCGGCCATAGCGGGGACCAGCGTTGCGGCGGTGGCGCCGGAGCCAATCACCAGCACCCGCTTGCCGGCGTAATCCAGATCCTCCGGCCAGGTCTGTGGATGCACGATGGGACCGTCGAAGCGATCCATGCCCGGCCACTCGGGCGTGTAACCCTTCGCATGCTTGTAGTAGCCCTGGCACATCCACAAGAAGTGGCAGGTGAAGGTCAGCGTCTCATCGCTTCCCAAACGCTCAGCAGTAACCGTCCACAGTGCGTCCTCGCTCGACCAGCTCGCGCTCTTGACCACGTGGCCGTAGCGGATGTGTTCGTTCAGCCCATGCTCCTCGATCACCTCCTCCATGTACTCGAGGATGGCATCGGCCGTGGCAATAGGCTTGCCCGTCCAAGGCTTGAAGCGATAGCCAAAGGTATACAGATCGCTGTCCGAGCGAATACCGGGGTACTTGTGGGTGCGCCAGGTGCCGCCGAATCCGCTTTGATTCTCGAGAATCAGAAAGGACTTGTCGGGGCACTGCTGCTGCAGATGGCAAGCGCCACCGATACCGGAAATGCCGGCACCGATGATCAGAACATCGACATGCTGCGGCACACTCGAAGCGTGAGCGGGTTTGACTGCGGCCTGACTCATGGGTGGCGTCCCCTTCTGGTGAGCATGGCAACAAGATTGCGACCGAAGTGTTGCCAAAACCATTGCGGCAGAGGACAGAGAATTGATAATAGAGGCCATGTTTAGCCGGATCAGACAGGCGACAGAACATGGCGGAGGGAACCCAGACACTTGCCAGCGGTAACCTGGCCTCCAGTCGAGGGACCATCACCGGCGTGCTTGGCCAACTGGCTCTCGCTGGACTTGATGACGCTGAAAGGCTGGCCATCGTCCGCCAGATCGGTCTACCGACCGCGGCCATCGAAGATCCAGAATTCCCGATCTCTCTTGGTCAGGAGCTGCAGGCGCTCTCCCTGATGCTGCCCCACCTCGAGCGCAGTCAGCGTGGCATCGCAGGATTCGCCATCGAGACGTTCAGCCGCATCGGGATCAACCACTATGGTGTGCTCGGCCTGGCGATGCAGCATGCACCGACCCTCTTGGAGGCTCTGACGTTCTTCCTCGATCATCCTGAGCTGAGCTGGGGCCATTCGCGCATCGCCGTCCGCAGCGAGGCTGCAACGGTGAGGCTGGACTTCGATATGGACGTACGCGCCGCGCATACCCTGCGGGCCGAGGCCCTGCGCACCTACTGCGTCACCAGGGATCTGGTTTCCGTATATCGTCTGATCGCCGACTTGATCGGTGCGACACCGGCACCGACAGCCGTCACCCTGCCCTTCGCCATGCCCCCGGCACCCTTCGACGCCAAGGATTGGTTGCCCTGCCCGGTGACCTTCCAGGCGCCGAACGCCACCCTGGAATACCCCATGACGCTATCAGCCAGCGCTCCGATCCATGCCAGCCCAGGCGTGTTCAAGCGTTACGCCACGCTCACCCGCCAGTTTTCCCGCGTCCTTGCCGACGACGCCACCCTGACTGAACAGGTGACACGATTGCTTTGGGCCTATACCCCGCCTCCGGACCGGGAGGAGGTGGCGGCCATGCTCGCCGTAAGCGCACGCACCCTAGCCCGCAAACTGGAGAACGAAGCAACGTCCTTCAACGCCCTGCTGCGAAAGGTCCATCAGGAGAGAGCTTGCAACTTCCTGCGCCACACCAAACTGCCCGTCTCCGTCATCGCCGAACGCATGGGCTATTCAGAGCCCGCCGCCTTCACCCGCGCCTTCCAGTCCTGGATGGGCGTGGCGCCGTCGCGCTGGCGGGCCGGAGAACTCGGCAAGAGCTGAGGCTCCCCCACCTCCGGTCCAATCTTTCTGGACATCCACCAATCTTTCTGGACATCCACATTTTCTGGCAATCTTTCTGGACATCCACATTTTTCTGGCGTTAGTGGACATCCAGACACTTTGTTGGATGTCCCGGAAATACTGGAGATCCAGAGATATTCTTGGATGTCCAGAGATGGGGGGACATGGCCATGACCTATTCGGCAGCTCAGCTGGCAGATCTCCGGGCCATCGAGGATGTGGCCCAGCGCTACTGTCGCGGCGTGGACCGGCTCGACGAAGCCTTGATGAAATCCGCCTACTGGCCCGATGCCACCGACGACCATGGCGTCTTCGTCGGCAACGCCTTCAAGTTCGTGGAAATGTGCATGGTGGCCCATCTGCGCTGGCGTTCCACCAGCCACTGCATCTTCAACCACCACATTGAGCTGGAGGACAATGGCATCCATGCTCGAGGCGAGATCTACAATGTCACCTTCCTGTTCCAGAAGGATGCGGACATCCTCGACACTTGGCACGGTCGCTACCTGGACCGCTACGAGAGGCGCGGAAGTGCTTGGCGGATCATCGAGCGGGTCTGTGTTCACGAGGGCACGCACAGCCAACCCATCGATCCGATGGCCATCGACTCCTCAAGCTTCCGCCAGGGCGCCTTTGACCGACCGACGTCGGGTCGGTCGGTCGGGCCTTGAGACCTCTTGAGTCCTTTTTAACGAGGCTCTGAATTGGGTGCGCAACAGCTCTGAGGCTCTGTGACGGCGGGATGTCCTGGCACACTGCGCCAGGAAAGGCTGGTTACCTTTCCAAACAACGCAACGCCGCCACAGCGCCGGCGCAACCCCACCCACGGGCCTTTCAGAGCGGGGTGAGCCCTGCTCAGAACCTCCCTCAGTCCCTCGCTTCAGCTGGACGCGGTCAGCATGGACAACAGCTGGTCCTTCAGCGCCAAGCGATGAATCTTGAATTTCTCCATGGTCTTATCGCTGGCCGGCTCGATGTTCTCATCCATCCGGTAGATGGTCCTGTCCACCTCGTGATACTCATCGAAGAGCCGCCGGAAGTGCGCATCCTCGGCCTTCAGGATATGGATTCGCTCGCGATGCTCAGGGAACTCGCTGATCAGGGGATGGTGTTCGACCGACATGACATGCCTCCAATACGAGATGATTGTTGCAACCACTTCGCTCATTCTGCCCGAACGCTGGGAATCGGGCCTTGATCTGACGCAGTAATCGGCCTGATCGTCCACCACCCACCTGTCATTATCGAGGGGCATATTTTCAGGCTTTTTCGAGAGTTATGCATGGAGCGCGGCGACGCGCATACTGTTGCAGTAGCGTAAATCAGGTACATAGACCAGCGGCAGACAGTCGCACGATCCCGTTAATTGAGCCGATCAGAAAGACGGAGAAGACACCATGTCAGAAGCAGTGATCAGCCGTGACGTCGCGCGGTGGGGCATCCCCGAGTTGCGCGGCCATTCCATCCCGGGCTCGCGTTACACCTCGAAGGAATTCGCGGAGCAGGAATGGGAGCAGATGTGGACCAAGGCCTGGCTACTGCTCGGTCGGGAATCCGAGCTGCCCAACTACGGCGACTGGCAAATGGAAGAGGTCGGCCCCGAGTCCATCATCATGGTTCGTCAGGAAGACGGCAGCGTCAAAGCCTTTTACAACGTCTGCCAGCATCGTGGCAATCCGCTGGTGGACGAAGAGAAGGGCTCGGCGAAGCGCTTCGTCTGCCGCTACCACAGCTGGGCTTTCATGCCCGACGGTTCACTCAACTTCGCACCCGACCGGCACGATTTCCCGCAGGGTGATCCCTGTGACCACGTGCGGCTCGCGGAACTGCGCTGCGACACCTTCGCCGGTTTCGTGTGGGTCAACATGGACCCCGACTGCATCAGCCTGAAAGAGTATCTCGGCCCGATCTGGGAAGACTGGCAGCGCTGGGAAATCCAGAACTGGCGCCGCTACGTGGGTCTGACCACGGAGCTGCCCTGCAACTGGAAAGTGGTCCTGGACAACTTCAACGAGTCCTACCATGTGCCGACCGTGCATCTGGGCGCGACTATCAAGACCAACCGCCGCAAGGTGTTCAGCAACGTCAACACCAACGTGGACGAGACCCTCTTCGACATGTCCGAGGAAGGTCAGAACCGCATGATCATGGAAGGTGGCTACGCCGCCGGCCAGACCGACAAGATGGGTAACATCATGGAGCCCATGGCCAGTGAACTGCGTTTCTGGAACATGGATCCGGCCGATTTCAAGGGTCGTCCCGAGGACACAAGGCTGGCACTGCAGAAAGCCAAGCGCGAACAGGGACCGAAGCGCGGCTACACCCACTACGACAACCTGCCCGACGCAGCCCTGACCGACGCCTTCCACTATACCCTGTTCCCGAACTTCGCGGTGTCCGTGTGGGCGGACGGTTTCCACTTCCTGCGCGCCCGTCCCCACCCCAACGGCGACCCGCAGCAGTGCGTCTTCGACAACTGGTGGTACTGCAGTCAGCCGGAGGGTGAGAAGGCGCCGGTAAGCACTCAGATCGGCCCGCTGCCGCGCAATCATCCCGATGAGCACATCAAGTTCAAGTACGGCGAGCGGTCCATGGGCAAGACCATCGACGAGGACATGGCTGTCTTCATCATGCAGCAGCGCGGCTTCCGCTCTCGTGGCTTCAAGGGCGTTTACCTCGCCCAGCAGGAGAACCGCGTCAGCCGCTACCACGAGTTGATCGACGACTACATCGAAGGGCGTCGCCCGCTGAAGAAGAAAAAGACCAAGTAATCCAGCCTGAGGAACCTGCCGCAGCGCTGTGCTGCGGCAGCTTTCGTCCCCTGGACGCCGAGCCGTCGCCCGCCATGCAGGCTGTTGCAGTCCATCCGCCCGCCCCGCCGCCCAATGGGCGACGCATTACGCTACCGACTGCATGCCGCCCACACAGGTGGTCAGAGCGTCAGCCAGCCGCCATCCACCGGCAGATAGATGCCGGTCACAAAATCGCTCATGGATGACGCCAGGAACACCACCGCCTTGCCCTGCTCCATGGGATCCGCCCAGTGCCCCAATGGCAGCCGTGCGATGCGATCAGCGATGGTATCCGCCAGAGGATCCCCGGTGCGATTCGGTGGCTGGCCGCCAGTCTTCGGCGGTTCGCCCTCACCTACCCATGTCGGCCCCGGGGCCAGGGCATTGACGTTGATGCCGTGTTGAGCAAGTTCTAAAGCCAGTGCCTTGGTGATCTGGGTCACCGCCGCCTTGGAACCGTCATAAGTGACGCCCACGCCGGGGCTTACAGACTGGGTGGAGGAAACATTGATGATCCGCCCGCCGTGCCCCTGCTCGATCATGATTCCCGCGGCCGCCCGGCTGCAGTAGAAGACACCGTCCACATTCACTGACCACAAGGTCCGCCACATCTCGTCGCTGATGTCCCGGACCGGACCACCAAAGCCAAGATAGACCCCGGCGTTGTTGACGAGGATGTCGAGTGCGCCGAGGCGGTCTCGCGTTGCCGCCATGGCAGCGTCCACAGCCTGGCGATCGGTCACATCCAGGGCCATGGCTTCGCCGTCAATGGCATCGGCAACCGCCTGTGCATCCGCAAGCTTCAGATCGCTGACCATGACCGTCGCACCCGCCATGGCCAGCGCCCGAGCGATGCCGGCTCCAATACCACGGGCGCCGCCAGTCACATGCGCGACCTTGCCCGTAAGGTCGATCCATCCGGCTGCCTCACTCATCGAAGTCCCCTATCCAAAACTTGCCCTCAGAGCAGGTAGCCTCCACCAACCACATGTCACAGTGCAAGCAAGCTCAATGCTGATTCAGACCGATTCCACAACCACGCCTGCCCAACCCCCCGTTCGGGCGGCATCACTGGCACGCTGCGCCCGGTACAGACCGGCGTAGGCCCCATTGGCCAGAATCAGTTGGGCATGATCACCCCGTTCGATAATGCGCCCACCGTCCACCACCACGATCTGCTCCGCTTCGCGGATGGTGGACAGCCGATGCGCAATGACCAGCGCAATGCGACCTGCAAACAGCTTGCGCATGGCGCGCTGGATGCGAAACTCGGTTTCGCTGTCGATGGAGGACGTGGCCTCATCGAGAATGACCACATCGGGGTCGGCCAGCATGACCCGCGCCAGAGAAATCAGCTGCTTCTGTCCCGAGGACAGGCGGCTGCCCGCCTCACCCACCTGAAAGTCGCCCCCCCCAGGCAGCCCGCGAACGAAAACCATGGCACCGACGGCCTCCAGCGCCGCGTCGATCTCGTCATCGCTGGCGTCGAGCCGACCATAGCGGACGTTGTCACGAATAGTCCCCGTGAAAACGTGCGGCGTCTGCAGCACCACCCCGAGACGTGCCTGCCAGCTGGCCAGGGGCAGTTTCCGATAGTCGACACCGTCGACACGCACGGCACCGCTGACCGGGTCGTAGTAGCGACACATCAGGGAAGCAAGCGTCGACTTGCCGCTGCCGGTGTGGCCGACCAGCGCCGTCACCTTGTCCCGCTCGAGAGTCAGGTCAATGTCGCTTAGAACGGGAATGCCGTTGCCATAAGCGAAGGCCACCTCAGCGAACTCGATGCGCTCGATGCGTTGGGCCGGCAACGCCTGCCTCCCCTTCGCAGCCACGTCAGCACGATCCCGGACATCAGGTACCGCATCCACCAGCGACAGGACGCGCTCGGCGGAAGCCTGGGCCATCTGCAGCTCCGCGAACCATCCAGCAAGCTGCTCCACCGGATCGAAGAAGTGTCGGGCATAGGTGAGAAAGGCCACCAGCGTACCGGCGGTGATGAGGCCACCGAGCAATTGAATGCCGCCCAGCGCCAGCGCCAGCCCCATGGCGATGGAGGCGAGGGCCAATACCACCGGCAGATACAGCGCCGAGTGCAGCAGGTTGCGCACCGAAGCGTCGTACATATTGTCAGCAAGCACGCCGAAGCGAGCATGGTTGTCGTCCTCGCGATTGAAGGCACGCGTTGTCAGCACACCTGTCACGCTCTCGTTGAAGCTGGCGGTGATCATGGCATTACTGCGCCGGACGTCCCGCGCCGTGGTCAGGATACGCCGCTTGAAGCGGGCACTGGCCAGCGCCAGCAATGGCACGATGGCGACCACCACCAGCATCAGCGGCGGCGACATGAAGGTCATGGCAATCACAGCACCCGTCATCATCGAGATGCCCCAGACCAGATCGAGAATGCCCCAGGCGAAAATATTCGAGAGACGCTCGCAGTCCGAGGTCATGCGCGCCATCAACCAGCCCACCGGCCGCCGGTCGAAAAAGGCGAAGGACAACTGCTGCACGTTTGCGAAAGCGGCCTGACGGATGTCATGGGCGATGTGCGTGCGAATGCGGCCACCGAGCCAGACGAACCCACCAATGCTCGCACACAGCATCAGCGTGGCGATGGCATAGGCCAGCGCCCAGGGCCAAAGCTCGGCCTCGCTGCCGTGCTCGGCGATGCTGTCGATGAGACCACGGGTGATGAGGGGAAAGCTGACGTCGGCGACTGCCGTCACGACCGCGCAGGCGGCCAGCCCCGCGATGCCACGCCGGTAGGGCCAGGCGAAACTCGCCAGCCGCCGCCAGAGTCCAGCCTGCAGCTGTCCGGAGGCATGACGGGCATCGTGACCGTCGTCATAAAGTTCGTCGTCGTACATGACTTCAGTCCTCTTCCCTCGCCGCCGGCCCCACGACGGCTTCGTCGTCGAGCAGACCCTGCTGCCGACACAACTCGCGGTAGGGGCCTGAGACCCCGGCCAGCTCGTCATGCCGGCCCTGCTGCAGCACTCGCCCCTGGCCAAGGACCAGAATCAGATCGGCGTCGCGCACCGCCGACAGCCGATGCGCCACGATCAGCGTGGTCTGACGCCCCCGCCGTCGCGCCAGGCGCTCGAGCACGTGCACCTCCGTGTGGGCATCCACGGCCGACAGCGAATCGTCGAGCACCAGCACCGCAGGCCGCCGAAGCAGCGCACGCGCCAGCGCCAGCCGCTGCCTCTGACCACCGGAGAGGTTCACGCCACGCTCACCGATGCGGGTGGCCAGACCATCCGGGAACGCCGCCACAGTCTCTGTGAGTGCGGCGTCGTCCATGGACGCCGTCAGCAGCTCCGGATCCGCACCCTCCCAGCCAATACGCAGGTTCTCTTCCAGCGAACGCGAGAACAGGAATGGCTCCTGCAGCACCACCGCCAGTTGATCACGCAGAACGGACCGGTCGATCTGCTCAATGGGCACATTGTCGATCAGCAGCGTCGCCGGCGGCGGGTCATAAAAGCCAAGCAGCAGACGCACCAGCGTGCTCTTGCCCGCACCAGGGGGACCGACGATGCCCAGGGTCTGCCCGGGCGCCACCTGGAAGGACAGGTTCTCGAGCACGGGCGCCCCGCCCGGATAGGCGAATGTCAGACTCCGGGCCTCGATTGCGCCCCGTCTCGTACCCGACTCAATGGCCCGCAGCGCCTCGGGGCGGTCCGGTGGCGCGCCTGAGCTCTCAGAACGGATCTGTTCCTCCAACGCGGCGTCCAGCACTTCGGCCAGGCGCACCAGCGACACACTGGCCTTGCCCGCGTCAGTGAGAATCCGGCCCAGCTGACGGACCGGCCAGATCACCATGGCCACCCAGGTGAGGAAGGCGAAGAGGTCACCCACCGTGAGGCGGCCATCGGCCACGAAGCCGCCACCGATGATGAGCACCAGACCGATCTGTGCCGAACACAGCAGGTCACTGCCGGACCAGAACACCGCCATCAGGCTGATCAGCCGCTGATAGCGATTGCGGAAAGCGGCATTGAAGCCGCCGAAGCGCTCTACCTCGAAGGGCTGACGCGAGAAGGCCCTCACGACGCGAATGCCGGTGAGATTCTCCTGCAAACAGGCTGTGAGTTCAGCTTCGGCCTCGTCGGTGGCCTTGAAGACGAACTGCACACGATGAAAGAAGACCCAGGCACAGACGAAAATCACCGGCATCAGCGCTACGGCCACCAGCGCCAGCGCCCAGTCCAGCCAGAACATGAGAGGCAGCAGTACCGCCACCAGGATGAGGGCACGGCCGATCTCCACCAGGTCACCGGAGAAGAACACCCGCAGGGTCTCGACATCCGAAGAGCATCGCTGCACCACATCACCCGTATCCATGCCGTCATGCCATGCCGCGGGCAAGCGCTCCACATGGGCATGCACACCGGTGCGCAGACGCCGGATGAGCGCCTCCGAAGCCGTGGCGGTCAGACGACCGCGGAGATAATGAAAGACACCCGCGCCGAGCGTGACCAGCACCACCAGCACGCCGGAAGCGGAGAGGTAACCCAGCAGAGGATGCTCAGGTGCAATGCCTACCGCCAGCCGTGACAGCAAGGGAATGCCGGAGGCCAAGCCATCCTGCATCACCACGTCCAGGGCGTACTTGGCGATGAGCGGCACCGACAGCAGCAGCAGACTGGCGAGCGCCATGGCGCCCACTGCAGCTGCGAAGCGGTGGCGGTAACCCCGGGTCAGAGCCCAGAGATTGTTTTGTAAGGTGTTCGCCATCGTCGCTTCCGGCAACCAATTTCAGGGAGACCGGTGCGACTGCGAAAAGGTGATTCAGGAAGACAAACGGGTGGGAGTGATCCTGATCAGCGCGGCGAGTGCACCGGAAGGCTGTGTGCGTATCGAAGCTTCATCGATGCGGCCTCCTTGCGGTCGCGGATCAGCGCGCCGCCAATCATAGCCCCTGAAATGAAAAGAGCAAGTCCAGATTCGGACCCTGCGCCGAGCAAACGCCCACGCAGGTAGCGCTTTTCGAGGACACAACGGCCTCAGACAAATAGAATGCGGCGCTGCGACGTCCGCTGCTGGAGTCCGACTTGGCCATCGACCCCGTCGTCTACTTCTTCGGCTTCGGCCTCATTGCTGGGCTTCTGCGCGCCGATCTGCGCCTGCCCGGGCCTGTTTATGACGCGCTGTCCTTCCTGCTGCTACTGAGCATCGGCCTGAAGGGCGGTGTCGAACTGGCTCGCCATGGCAGCAGCGAGCTGCTGCTGCAAAGCGTGGCCGTGGTGGGCATGGGGGTTCTGCTGCCGCTGCTGGCCTTTCCCGTGCTGCGGGGTCTCGGGCGGCTCGACCGCAGCGACGCTGCCAGTATTGCTGCGCACTATGGCAGCGTCAGCGTCGGTACCTTTGCGGTGGCCGTGAGCTGGCTCGCCAGTCGCGGCATTGCGCACGAGCCCTACCTGGCCCTGTTCGTGGTACTGCTGGAGGTGCCAGCGATCATTGTCGGAATCCTCCTGGCCCGCGGCTGGCAGAGCGACCTCGACTGGCGGGACATGGGACGCGAACTCTTCCTCGGGCGCAGCGTTTTGCTGCTCGGCGGCGGTCTGATGATCGGAGCCCTGGCAGGAGGCGAAGCCTTGGCGCCGCTGGAGCCGGTCTTCGTAGATGCCTTCAAGGGAGTCCTCGCCCTGTTCCTGCTGGAGATGGGGCTGATCGCCGCCGCCAGGCTTGGTCCGCTGCGGCAGCACGGGCTTTTCATTGTCGTCTTCGCGGTCCTCTGGCCCCTGTTCTCGGCCGGAGTCGGCATCCTGCTCGGCCACTTGCTTGGGCTGTCGCCAGGAGGCGTCACCATTCTGGCCACACTCGCCGCAAGCGCCTCCTACATTGCCGTGCCAGCGGCGATGCGGATAGCCCTGCCGAACGCCAACCCATCGCTGTCCCTGGCGGCATCCCTGGGACTGACCTTTCCCTTCAACATCCTCTTCGGCATTCCGCTCTACGCCGAATTCGCCCAGCGTCTGGGAGGAAGCTGACATGAGCCCACTGCACACCCGCTGCCTGCTGACCATCGTCTGCGAAGCCCTGCTCGAGCCCCGTGTCGAAGCCGACCTGACGCGGCTGGGTGCGCAGGGCTGGACCGCCACACCGGTCCGCGGCCGGGGGGACCACGGCAGTCGTGAAGGCCACTGGGAGAACGATGGCAACGTGCGTCTGGAGGTCGTGTGCTCCCATGAGCTTGCCGAGCGGATCGCCACTCATCTTCACGAGCGCTACTATAGCAACTACGCCATGGTGTGCTGGTTGGCCGAGGTCAAGGTTCTGCGCCCCGAAAAATTCTGATGCCACCGCTGTCCAACAGCGGCAGAGCCTGGCTACAGATCCACTTCTGTGTGCTGCTGTGGGGCTTCACGGCCATTCTGGGCAAGCTGATCACGCTGGAGTCCGCGCCGCTGGTGCTGTGGCGGATGGGTCTGGTGGCGACGGCCCTGTTGCTCTGGCCGCGCGCCTGGCGCGCCATGCGGGAACTGTCAGCAGGCTTGCTGTGGTCCTATATCGCCATCGGCTGTGTGGTCGCCCTGCATTGGCTGACCTTCTATGGCGCTATCAAGCTGGCCAATGCCTCCGTGGCGGCCACCTGCATCGCGACGGTGCCCATTTTCCTGGCCCTGATCGAACCCCGTCTCACGAACCGGCGCTTCCGCTGGTGGGAACTCGCCCTCGGACTGCTGGCCGTACCCGGCATAGCGCTGCTCGTAGGCGGAACCCCGGACCATATGAACATGGGCATTCTGGTGGGGATCAGTTCAGCCGCATTTGCCGCGCTGTTCGCAGCCCTCAACAAGCGCCTGATCATGCAAGCCGGAGCACTGGCCGTCACCACCATCGAGATGAGTTCGGGGGCGATCTTTCTGGTCCTGCTCTACGTCGTACTGATGCTGACAGGGGTCAGCGAAGTGACAGGGGTCTTCGATGCCGAACAATCCCTGCTGCCTACCCTGAGCGACAGCATGTGGCTGTTGATTCTCGCCTTTGGCTGCACGCTGCTGCCCTTCGCCCTGTCCCTGATGGCCTTGCGACACCTGTCCGCATACGCCTCGGCCCTTGCTGTGAACCTGGAACCGGTCTACGCCATCATCCTGGCCATCATCCTGCTCGGGGAGCAGGCGGAACTCGAGCCAAGGTTCTATCTCGGAGCCACGTTGATCATCGGCGTCATCCTGGTCTATCCACGATTACTGGCCCAACGCCCGGGAGCCTCAAGCAGAAGCAACCCCTGACGTCCATGACCCCAAGGAGGCTCTGAGTTGGGTTCGCAGAACTGTGGCGCAGCCAGCTCAAAGCCTCCCTGAGCCGCATATCCCACCGATTCACGGCTGCGGCCATCTGGGGCGTGGAGGACCTGAACCTCGAACCGTTTGCCGGCGCCGTATTCGACCTGACGCCGGGGCAGAGCACCCAGCTGGCCAGCGTCCAGTAAGGCGGCGTCCTGCTCGGCATGACCCTGGTCGGAGTACTCCGCCCAGACCAGGCCATCGCCTCGGGCCTCGGCGTCCTGGTGACCACAGCCGGCATGGATCTGATTCGCCGGCTGCTGGATTCCTCGCTGCGGGCCTACTCGGCCATATGCCTGCCTGAGGCCCTGAGCTTCCTCATCGCCGCCGTTCTGGTCATGCGCCTGGGCCGCATCGCCGAGGAGCGGCGGCGGCTGGACCTTGGCAAGGGCAGCGATGGCTAAGCGGCCGGCCTCGGCAACTGCCCCCCCACGCCACCCTTCTCAGCTCGTTAGATCCTTGGCTTGATACTTGCTAAAAAACACTCTTCAGCCACATATCTGATGACACCACGTTGTCGCGTCGTCCTCTGCGCCCCTGTTCGGTGCGCACGCGGGTTCAGCCAGGGAAACGCGCACACTCTCGATGCACGCATAAGTGGAGATGAGCCTATGAAGTCGACTTGTTCGAGATCCATCTGGCGGCACGGCGCAGGCATGGCCCTCAGCCTGATCCTGATCCTTG
>SLTB01000280.1 GCA_007130155.1 Pseudomonadales bacterium | reverse complement strand
GATTCTTGCCTACAGAGGGCTATCACTATCACTTCTCATGTACAGACCAGTCGGATCGGCTGGCTGCCACGAGACTCTTCCAGTCATCAGGCGGATGGCCGGGCCGGAGCATCTTCTCGAACATCGCATAGGGGTCGAACTTGCTCCCCGATGACCGCAATGTCTGCTCATCATTGACGCAGGCGAACACGATGGTCCTTGACCTGGAGTCATAGCAGAAGAATAGCCTGAAGCGCCTGCCGATCGTCGCTCTTCGCCAATGCCGGTGATCCGGCCCCAGCGTTTTGCCTTGCCGATACTGGTCCCGCCCTGGATCACTGGGCACGACCTCGAGGATCAAATGCGTCAGCGCCCTGAACAACTTGACGTTGGCGTTGCTCTGGTAGCCTTGTGGCTCACTGGGCTCGGCCCGCTCGGTGGCAGCATGCAGCTTCTGCAATTGCTCTACGATGTAGTCGTGGAACAGCAGTATCCATCCATGGCGCTGGATCAAAGAGCGACTGCTCCTTCGATATCCTCATGCTGATCGGTCGGATGTTCCAGATTCGCGAACATCGCTATGGCGAGATCTTCCGGAAGATTACCAACGTGCTTGCCTTCACGAATGTCCCGCTCCAGCACTCCCAGGAAGGCGCCGATAGCGGGGTCTTCATGTTCTGCATCAGCACGGGTGACGATCACTTCGTTGCCGCGGAGTTCGAAGGACACTTTGCCCCCGGTCGTCACCCCCAGCGCTTGGCGGATCGCCTTGGGCAAGGTGATCTGCCCCTTGGAGGAAATCGGCGCCCTGACGCGATCCCACAAGGTCCTGCCCATGAACAGCGGCGCCGAGGCGGTGGAGACGGCGATCAAGGCCGTGCGCAAATGGGGCTATGACGAAAAAGGCATTGCCGAGGATGCCGCGGAAATCATCGTCTGCGATAACGGCTTCCATGGCCGCACCATCACCATCGTCGGCTTCAGCACCGACCCGGTGGCCCGCGACGGTTTCGGGCCCTTCGCTCCGGGCTTCCGCTGCGTGCCCTATGGCGATGCGGCCGCGCTCGAAGCCGCCATCACCCCGAATACGGTGGCCTGCCTGATCGAGCCCATCCAGGGCGAGGCCGGCGTCATCATCCCACCCGACGGCTACCTGCGCGCCGTCCGCGAGCTCTGCACCCGCCACGACATCATGCTGCTGCTCGACGAGATCCAGACCGGACTCGGGCGCACCGGCACGCTTTTCGCCGAGGAACACGAGGACATCGAGGCCGACGTCACCCTGGTGGGCAAGGCCCTCTCGGGGGGCTTCTATCCCATGTCTGCCGTGCTCTCGAACCGGGAGGTACTCGGCGTCTTGAAGCCCGGCAATCGCGGCAGCACCTTCGGCGGCAACCCCTTAGCCTGTGCCGTGGCCCGGGCTGCGCTGAAGGTGCTGATCGAGGAAGGTATGATCGATAATCCGCGTATCCAGGGCGACTATCTGCACAATGGCCTGCGGGGACTGCGTCACCCCGGGATCCGGGAAGTGCGCGGCCGCGGCCTGATGCTGGCCATCGAGCTGGACCCGGCGGGCGAAGGGGCCCAGGCCTATAGCGAAGCGCTGATGCAAGCGGGCCTGCTCTGCAAGGAGACCCACACCCACACCCTGCGTCTGGCACCACCGCTGATCATTCATCGTGCCGAGGTGGATTGGCTACTGCAGACCATCACCGAAGTCTTCGAATCCAGGACAGCACCATGACCGACCCCATCGTCATCGTCGCGGCCCGCCGCACCCCATCGGCTCCTGCCAGGGCTCCTTGTCATCCCTCGCCCCCACGAACTCGGCGCGCAGGCCATTGAGACTGCGGTGGCGGACGCACAACTCAATGGCCAGGACATCTCCGAGTTCATCATGGGCTGCGTCCTGCCCGCAGGTCTTGGTCAGGCACCCCCGCGGCAAGCGGCGCTCAGCGCAGGTCTGCCGGTATCCGTCGGCTATCTCACCATCAACAAGGTCTGCGGTTCCGGCATGAAGGCAGCTATGCTCGGCCATGACCTGATCGCGGCCGGCAGCGCGGGGATCTTGGTTGCCGGCGGAATGGAGTCCATGAGCAACGCGCCCTATCTGCTGCCCAAGGCCCGCGCGGGTCTGCGCATGAGGCATGCCGAGGCCCTCGACCACATGTTCTACGACGGCCTGCAGAATCCCTACGGCGGGCAGATGATGGGCAAATTCCGCGAGGACTGTGCACAGCACTACGGCTTCAGCCGCGAGGCTCAGGACGCGTTCGCGACCGAATCGGTGCGGCGGGCCATGCAGGCCATGGCGAGCGATGACTTCGCCGAAGAGATCGTCCCCTGCACTGTTGCGAGCCGGCAGGGCGAGTCCACCGTCTACAGCGACGAGGAACCGCCGCGCTGCGACATCAACCGGATTCCGCTATTGAAGCCAGCCTTCAAGCGCGACGGTGGCAGCGTGACCGCCGGCAACTCCTCCCCCATCTCCGTCGGTGCCGCCGCCTTGGTGCTCATGCGTGAAAGTGAAGCCCAGCAGCGCGGCCTGGCCGTGGTGGCCTCGCCCACGTCGCGGGGGCCTTGGCGATCTATTGCTGCTTCGCGCCCTCAGTCAGGCGGCGGGACAGGGAGATCGCATAAGGAGCGGCCCGCGCCGCAAGCATCGGGTCCGCCGAAGGTTTCACGCCCTCCGGCATGATCATGGGATTGAAGGTGAGAGTCAGGCACGCGCCGCCGGCATCCTCGGCCACGGACGTGATGGTCAGCCTCCCCAGCGTCACCTGCTCGCGCCCCTCCGGCAGCGGCACGGTGGCGTTGTCCACGACGTCATCAGGCTCGGCCAGTTCCAGGTTGAAGTCGAAGGCCACGGTCTGCTCGGCGACCCGCCGGCGCAGCTCATCGAACAGAAAGTCCGGCCCCTTCGCCTTCGCTTCCTCGTCAGTCAGCCCCTTTACACCGCTTGTGGGCTCGAACAGCCACTTGCCAAACTGCACAGCGCCCTCGGTGTTGACGAAGCCATAGGCGTTCACGCCCCAGTAGTTGACGCTGCCGTAGCTGGCAGGAACCGGCTGCGAGGCCAGATAAGCGCCCTGCCGAAGCACCTCGGGGTTGGCCTCGTTGAAGGCCCTGATGCGGCCCGGATCGGCCACACCGGTTTCCGGATCCGGCTGACGTGAAGCCAGCAGCTCGAACAGCTGCCGCGGAGTCGAGGCACCAAACACAGGTGATGAAATATTGCCCATCTGCCAGCGTTCACCGCCGGGCAGATCGAACTGCAGCGCCATGTTGCGCTGCCCCCTGACGTTGTCCGGCGCCTTTGGATTCGCACCACCCACCGAGAAACGCACGATCACCGGCACCGGCTCGCCGCTGAACACCGAGGCGGTGGACAGGGCCCGCGCCTCCGCAGTGCCCACGAACTCGCCCGTGGCACAGATGCCCTTCGCGCCGGAGCGGCGGTAGCCTTCGTACTTGCCCGCGGTGGCCTCGAACTGATCGACGAAGGCCACCGGATCGACGTGATCGCCTGACGCCGCAGCGCCGGGTGCCGCCGCGCCGACCGTCAGCAGGGCAGCGATGGCCGCTGCAGTCGAGAGAGCCGGTTTAATCATAGCGATGCACTCCTAAGCGGGGTCCCCTCATGACAACCCCATGATACTTCAGGGGCCAGAGCCCTGGATGGGCCAGTTTCAGCGCTTTGCGCCCCCACCTCAGCCGCGAACTCAAGGGTTCAAAAGAGCCAGCCGGGTGAGCCAGCCGGGCAGCTCCCATCTCTGATCCAGTCACGTATGCTGGTTTCAACTTATGAACTGCAGGAGAGCAGAAAGCATGTCATCGATGAAAGCGTGGGCGTCTGAAACTCCTGGTCACGAGAACCTGACGCTGGTGGAACGGCCCATCCCCAAACCGGGCCCGGGCCAGGTCCTGCTGAAGATGAAGGCGGCCAGCCTCAACTATCGCGATACCTCCGTGGTCAAGGGTGTCTACCCCGCGCCCAGGCTTCCCGAGGTCGTACCCTGCTCCGATGGCTGTGGTGAGGTGGTGGCGATTGGCTCAGACGTCACCCGCGTGCAGGTAGGCGACCGGGTGGCACCCCTGTTCTTCCAGGACTGGATCAGCGGACCGCGCAGATCGGAGCCCTCGGCGCCGGCGTCGACGGCTGCCTGCAGGAATACATGTGTCTGGAAGAAGCCGGGGTCGCCAAGGTCCCGCCCCACTTGAGCGATGCCGAAGTCGCAACGCTGCCCTGCGCCGCACTGACCGCCTGGAACACGCTGTTCTGCGCTGGTCGGCTGAAGGCCGGCGACACGGTGGTGGTCCAGGACACAGGCGGCGTGTCCATATTCGCGCTGCAGTTCGCGCGCATGGCCGGCGCACGGGTCATCGCGACCTCTTCCTCGGACGACAAACTCAACCAGGCCAAAGCACTCGGCGCCACCGATCTGATCAACTACAAGACCACGCCGAAATGGGGTGCTGAAGTGCAGAAACTAACCGCGGGCCAGGGTGCGGACATCGTGGTGGAAGTGGGCGGCGTCGGCACCATGTCGGAGTCCCTGAAGGCCATCCGCATCGACGGCTTCATCGGCGTGATCGGCGTACTCAGCGGTGGCGCCGGCGGCGAGATGCCTACCGGCCTCATCATGGGCAAGAGCGCACGCATCGCCGGCATCGCCTTAGGCAACCGCGACTACTTCGAGGACATGTGCGAAGCCATCCATGTCGCCGGCCTGCGCCCGGTGGTCGGCAGGACTTTCGGCTTCCAGGACGCCCAGGAAGCTTTTACCACCATGATCGGACAAAGGGTGGTAGGGAAAATCGTCGTGGAGATTGCGGGGCACTGAATTAACGCGTCCGAAGGCGGACGCCTCGCGGTGACCGGGTGCCGTCTCATCGCCATACAACCCTTCGGCGGCTCGGCTGTCCTGCACTGGACCCTGCCGTCGCAATAGGGCAGAAAGGGGGCTGCTTCAGAGGCGTTCGTGACCATGATAGCGGGCGTAAAGCCACTCGTTGCCCTCGGCATCGAAGAGCAGGATCGGATAGGTATCGATACGCTCACCCATCTCCATGCCGGGTGAGCCCCAAGGCATACCGGGAGCGCTGATCCCAAGCGCTTCCGGCCGTTCCTCGAGGAGCTGCCGAACGGCGTCAGCCGGGACATGGCCCTCGATCAGATAGCCACCAATCTCGGCCGTGTGGCAGGAGGCCAGTCGACCAGGAACGCCAAGATCGCGGCGCTTCTGCGCGATATTCTCGGACAGGCGCAGCTCGATCACGAACCCTTGCTCGCGCATATAGGCGGCCCAGTCGCTGCAGCAGCCGCAACCCGGGTCGTAGTGCATGACCACGTGCTCGCCAACCTTCGTCGCATCGGTAGCAGTCGCATCATCTCCGGCGGACAGGCCCGCATCGCCGCAGCCAAGGACGATCAGCAAGGCAGCAAACAACGCAGCCAACTGCAGCCGGAATCGATGCGCGAACAGTCCATCACGCTCAGCACTGGCCATGTCCGTCCTCCTGATCGTCTATCCGAGCCCGCGGGCAACCACGACCTTGCAGGATGCCACAACACCGGTCCGCTGGCAGTGAGGTGAGGCGGCGACGCCTTATGACCTTCGCTTGGATTCCTGCCACGAGCAGTCTGATCAGCAGCGCAATCGTCATGGATCGGTCGAGGCCGGGGGGGGCAGGGAGACCCCTGAACGCAGGTCAGGCCGGAAGCGCCGCGCGAAGGACGCTGAAATTCACCCGCTCCTGCTCGAGGCGCACCCGCTCGCCCAAGCGGTCGCAGACCAAGTCCTCGAACAACGCCCGTTCGTCTGCAGTGAGCCTGGACGGGTCCCCCCGATAGCGCTTGTCCGCATCCTCCCGCCCCCACAGCGCTCGGTGGTCAAGTAGCGTAGCCCGATCCATCAGCATCGACCGGGCGCCGGGGAAGGTGGCACGAAAGCGATGGAGGATGCCGAAGCCGTGGGTATCGATGTCACCCCAATAGTGCAAGTTAACGTCATGCAGCCATTCAGCGTCGCCGAGCGCGTCGAGGCCGTAGCCGAGCCCGAAGATGACGATGCTGCACGGACAATCCGGGAAGGCGAGACCATTGATACGATTCTCGGTGACGAACACGCGCTCGACCGGCAGCGCGAGGCTGGCGAACTCCTCCGGCAGCACAGAGATGTCAGACAGGCCGCTGACGTAGAGGCCGGGGTCGAGGATGCGAAAGCGGATCAGACGCCGGTCGCTGCGCAAGCCGTAACGCCGGGCGAACGCTGAAGCGCCACTGGCCCCGGCGTCGATGGCGCCGTCCGGCAGGATCGCGTCGAGCAGTTCCGTGAGCAGACCACGACGTTGCTCGATGAATTTTGAATCCACGCCGGGAATCTCCAACTGCCGCAGATAGAGTCCGGGACGGGGATGGCGCTGGAACCAGTCGAGTACGGCAAGGACGCGGTCCCACGCCTCGGCATGCTCGAGGAGCTGCAGTGGGCGCCGCGCGATCCACGGCCGCAGCTCCGGAAAGCGCGCCAGGGTCACCTCGGCAGCGCGCTCGAAGCGCGCCAGCTCGGCGCCCCGGCGCAGCAATCGGAGCGCGTCCGCCT
>SLTB01000123.1 GCA_007130155.1 Pseudomonadales bacterium | reverse complement strand
TCTCGGCGGCCTATACCGAGGGCATCGGCCACATCACCCGGGAAGACATCGCCTATGCTGAGGAGCTTGGCTATCGTATCAAGCCGCTGGCGCTGACCCGCCGGACCGAGCAGGGCATCGAACTGCGGGTGCACCCCACCTTGATTCCGGAACGGCAGCTGATCGCCAATGTGGATGGGGTCATGAATGCCGTGCTCGTGCATTCCGACACCGTCGGCCCGACGCTCTATTATGGGCCCGGTGCCGGTGGCGGACCGACGGCATCGTCGGTGGTGGCTGATCTGCTGGATGTGGTTCGGGGCATCACTGCGCATCCGAATCAGCGCGTGCCGCATCTGGCCTTCCAGCCGGATGCACTGTCGGACGCGCCCTTCCTGCCCATGAGTGAGGTGGTGTCTGCCTATTACCTGCGCATCTTCGCTCAGGACCGGCCCGGCGTGCTGGCGCGGGTGGCGACGATTCTGTCGGAGCATGGCATCAGTATCGAGGCCCTGATCCAGAAGGAGCAGGCCATCCGGGAGATTGATGAGGACGCCTGGGTACCCATCATCATCCTGACCCACCGGGTTCGTGAGGCGCAGCTCGAGAGTGCGCTCGTCGCCATCGAATCGCTGGAGGAAACCCGAGGTCGGGTTACGCGAATCCGCGTTGAGAGCCTCGACAACGAGGCCTGAATTTTTCTGGAGGCAGCATGCTGGACGTCAATGCCATTCGCGACATGATCGAGACCATGACTGAGCGGACCCATGCGCTTCGGGGGTATCTTTGACTACACGGAACGTAAGGAAAGGCTGGCGGAAGTCGAACTCGAACTGTCCGAGCCCGACGTGTGGAACGACGCGGACAAAGCCCAGGCTCTCGGTCGTGAGCGCGCGGCGCTGGAGGACGTGGTCGGCGTCATCGATCGACTCGAAGCCGGACTGACCGACGCCGCTGAGCTTTTCGAACTCGCAGCGGGTGAAGACGACGCGGAAACCCTTGCCGCCATTCGCCACGATCTCGAGAGTCTCGATCGGGAGCTGTCTCGACTTGAATTCCGCCGCATGTTCTCCGGTGAGATGGACAGCGCCAACTGCTTCGTCGAGATCCAGGCGGGATCCGGCGGCACAGAAGCCCAGGACTGGGCTGAGATGCTGTTGCGCATGTACCTGCGCTGGGCGGAGCGCCGCGGTTTCGACACCGAGATCATCGAAATCTCTGCGGGTGAAGTGGCGGGCATCAAGGGCGCGACCTTCGCCATGCGCGGCGACCATGCCTACGGCTGGATCCGTACCGAGACCGGTATTCATCGTCTGGTGCGCAAGTCGCCTTTTGATTCCGGTGCCCGGCGCCACACCTCGTTTGCCTCAGTTTTCATATCCCCGGAAGTGGATGACGACATCGAGATCGAGATCAATCCGTCTGATGTCCGCACCGATACCTACCGGGCGTCTGGCGCGGGTGGACAGCACATCAACAAGACGGACTCGGCGGTGCGCCTGACCCATATTCCCACCAACACGGTGGTGGCCTGCCAGACCGAACGGTCCCAACATCAAAACCGCGACAAGGCCTGGAAGCAGCTGCGCGCCAAGCTCTATGAACTGGAGTTGCAACAGCGAAGGTCTGCTGCCCAGGAGGTGGAAGACGCTAAATCAGACATCGGCTGGGGCCATCAGATCCGCTCCTACGTCCTCGATCAGTCACGGGTGAAGGATTTGCGCACGGGCGTGGAGATCTCCAGCCCTGACGCCGTGCTCGACGGCGACATCGACGAGTTCATCGAGGCGAGCCTTAAGTCCGCGCTTTGAGCCGTCCGGCGGGCCCTATCGCCCGCACTGCGGGCTCCTACGAGGGCAGCTGCCGATTTGAGTGCTCGACGGTTGTAGGAGCCCCATTGGGGGCGATTGGCGCTGAAAGTCGCCACGCCAACTCAATGGGATACGATTTGTTCCATGAGAGCTCGGAGTGTGGAGCAGGCACCCATGGAAACTACGATACACAGGAACGATCATGGCAGATGACAGGCAGGGTCCAGGTTCCAGCGAAGCAGAACAGATCGACTGGCGGCGCGGCAAACTCTGTGAGCTGCGTGAATCCGGCTGGAACTTTCCCAATGGGTTTCGTCGCTCACGCGATGAGGCTGGCCGCGAGCACGATTCCGCGGTGCTGGCTGCGAGCCATGGCGATCTGGACAAGGCCGAGCTCGAATCCCGCAACATTCAGGTGGCCCTGGCTGGTCGGCTGATGAACCGGCGCGGGCCCTTCCTGGTCATGCAGGATGGTGCGGGCCAGATCCAGTTCTATCTGGAAAAGCAGGCCGATCCGGAGCTTCGGGCGAAGGTGGAAGCCTTGGACATCGGCGACATCGTCGCCGGCGAGGGCCGCCTGGAGAAGTCGGGCAAGGGTGCCCTGTATGTCAACCTCGCTCGCGCCGAACTGCTCACCAAGGCGCTGCGGCCTTTGCCTGATCAGTACTACGGTCTGGCGGATACCGAACTGCGCTACCGGCGTCGTTATCTGGATCTGATCATGAATTCGGACAGCCGACGGGTATTCAGGGTCCGCTCGGCCATCGTCCGCAGCATCCGCGAGTTCATGGAGGCCCAGGGCTTCATGGAGGTGGAAACCCCCATGATGCAGGTGATTCCAGGCGGCGCCACGGCGCGGCCCTTCGTGACCCATCACAACACTCTGGATATGGAACTCTACCTGCGGGTGGCGCCGGAGCTGTTCCTCAAACGGCTGACGGTGGGCGGCTTCGAGAAAGTGTTCGAAATCAATCGCAACTTCCGCAACGAGGGGTTGTCCACGCGCCACAATCCTGAATTCACCATGCTCGAGTTCTACTGGGCCTACGCGGGCTATGAGGATCTCATGAACCTCACGGAGACCCTGCTGCGGCAGCTCTGCGAGCAGGTGCTCGGTTCCTCCCGCATCACCTACCAGGGCCACGAGATCGACTTCGGTCAGCCCATCGCTCGGGTCAGCGTGCGCGATTCACTCATCTGCTACGCAGGTCTCACAGAGGCCGTGGCGGATGATTGCGATGCCCTGATCGCGCTGGCGCGGGAGCATGGCGTCAAGGTGACGCCGGACTGGGGGCTGGGCCGGCTGCAGTTCGCGCTGTTCGAAGAACTGGTGGAAGAGATGCTCACCGACCCCGTGTTCATCACCCGCTATCCCACGGAGGTCTCTCCGCTGGCGCGACGTAATGACGATGACCCGACGGTCACCGACCGTTTCGAGCTCTTCGTGATGGGTCGTGAGATCGCCAATGGCTTTGCCGAGCTCAACGATGCCGAGGATCAGGCTGCGCGCTTCCGTGAGCAGGCCGAGCAGAAGTCCGCTGGTGACGATGAGGCCATGCATTACGACGCCGACTTCGTCATGGCGCTGGAGTACGGCCTGCCGCCGACGGCAGGTGAGGGCATCGGCATCGACCGCCTGGTGATGTTGCTGACCGACCAGGCCAGTATCCGCGACGTTCTGCTGTTCCCCCACATGCGCCCTCGCGACGAGCAGTGAGCGGGGAAGGGGCCAGGCAGGCGGATCGCGTCCGCCTGGAGTCGAGCTGGAAAGAGGCGCTGACTGATACTTTCGAACAGCCCTTCATGGGCGAATTGCGGTCCTTTCTTGCGGCGGAGAAACGCCAAGGCAAGGTGATTTACCCGCCTGGCCCGGAGATCTTTGCGGCCCTCGATGCCACTCCCCTGCCTGCCGTGCGCGTCGTCATCATCGGGCAGGACCCCTACCATGGCCCCGATCAAGCGCACGGTCTGTGCTTTTCGGTACGCCCAGGAGTGCGACCACCGCCGTCACTGGAGAACATCTTCAAGGAGGTGGTCAGCGACATGGCCGATCCCGAGGTGCCTGGCGGTCGCGTCGACGCCTCCCGGCCGACCAACGGCTCGCTGCTGGGCTGGGCGCGGCAGGGTGTGCTGCTGCTCAATGCGGTGCTGACGGTGGAAAGCGGGCGCGCAGGGGCTCATCAGGGCCGAGGCTGGGAGTTGTTCACCGACCGCATCGTGGAATTGATCAACGCCGAGCGTGAGCATGTGGTTTTCATACTTTGGGGCAGCTATGCCCAGAAGAAGGGGCAGCGGGTGGACCGGCGCCGGCACGAAGTGCTGACCGCACCCCATCCCTCGCCGCTGTCGGCCCACCGAGGCTTTCTCGGCTGTAGGCATTTCTCCCGAGCGAATCGTTACCTGGTGGATCATGGGCAGGCACCGATCGACTGGCTGGCTACGGATTGACAATGAAGCGCAGCAAGCAGGGAGGCCTTGTCTACTCTACGGCGGCAGGAAGGATGTGCCCGGGTTGTCTGCGCCCAGCCCCGGAGTGCGTGTGCAAGGACCGCTCTCGGCTCCGGGATGGCGGTGATGGCTTCGTGCGCTTGAGCCGCGAAACCAAGGGCCGGAAAGGCGCCGGGGTGACCCTGGTCCGGGGTCTTCCGTTGGCAGATGCGGACCTCACGAAGCTGTCGAAGCAGCTCAAGGCCCGCTGCGGGGTGGGCGGAACCGTCAAAGACGGTGTCATCGAACTGCAGGGCGATCAGCGCGACAAGCTCAAGGAAGTCCTCGAGAAAGAGGGCTACAAGGTCAAGCTGGCCGGCGGTTGAGTTGTTCGATGTGGCTCAGCGCGGCGCGTGCTCGTCAAAGATCCGTCGCCAGGTCCAACCGAGTTCCTGCAACTGAAAGTCCAGGGGCAACTGCTCGGCGGGAAGGGGAATGGGATGGGGGTTGTCCTTACGACCGACGATGAAGGAAAAGACGTAGTTTGGCTCGGCTCCCATGCGCAGATCGGTGACGACGATCTTGCCCTCGCGACCTGTTACCGAGTAGAAGCCATTCGTAAACCAGCGCAGTCGCTGCACCGGCCAGTGATCCTCGATGCCTTCGAGCAGGGAGGGTTCGTGCTCGACGCGTTCCAGGAACAGCCTGTCACCCTGGTCCAGCCACGACCGGAAGCCTTCGTAGTAGGCTTCCTCACCCATCACCAGAATGCGCCAGAGCAGGGTGTTGCCTGGCATGGGAACAGTCAGCAGGCGCTCGTAGGCGATGCCCCTTTCGACCAGCTCTGCACGGGCGAAGGCTTCCACTTCGGCCTTGGCCATCAGGCCCCAACCCAGGTAGGCCGTGCTCAACAGCAAGCCCAGGGCATTCGGAAGCCAGGGGCGGGTTCCTCTGCCCCGGGCCAGGACGAAGGTCACCGTCAGCCCCAGCAGCAGGGGCAGGGTGTAGGCGGGATCGACGATGAAGACGCTGGAGATGAACAGCGGCGTCGGATCGATGGGCCAGAACAGCTGTGTGCCGTAGACCGTGAAGACGTCCAGCAGCGGGTGGGTCACCAGAACCAGAAAACTCAGCAGCCACCAGCCGCCGAAACGGGCACGTGGCTCGGCGTGGAACTTCATGATCAGCCAAGCGAAACCCGGGGACAGCAGGGTCAGCACGATCAGCGAATGGCTGAACGAACGGTGGTAGGTGAAATCCGCCACCGGGTCACCCAGAGGAATGAAAACGTCCAGGTCGGGAACGGTGCCGAGCACCGCACCCCAGAGGGCGGCACGACGCCCGACCCGGCGCCCGAGGACGGCTTCTCCGACAGCAGCGCCGAGAGCGATCTGGGTCAGTGAGTCCATGGGCTCAATCAGATCCGGGGTAGATTTGCAGGCCGTTGTCCACGCCGCTGATGCCATTCACCCCACGGGCAAGAATTTCGGCCAGGATGCGCGTTGATTCGCTCTCGACGTTACCACTGAGTCGCGCCCGCCGCAGGCTGGTGACATGGACCAGAATCGCTGCGTCCGCGAGCTCCGGCTCCTCGGCAAACGCCTGCTCCACAGCGCGGCGCAGGTCCTCGCGGATCTGCTCCGGGTCCGGCTGAAGAGGATCGGCCTTCGGCAGGGTGGGATAGGTCTGGGGCCGGATGGGAACCTCGATGTTCTCGATCAGGGGACTGCCCGAGGCAGCAGGCGGGACTTCGAAGCGATTATCTACCCTGCCTGTTTCGCCGGCTGCGAGGGCATCGGCGCTGAAGGTCGAGGCGCCGACGGCCCAGGCGCCCAGGATGTAGGCGCCCAGGATGCGGGCGCCCAGGATGCGGGCGAGGATGGCGTCGCGTGGACGGGAGTGCGTGAAGCGGTAGGACATGGCAGGGCGCCAATTGCACGAAGGCGTCCATCCTGTGAGATACGGGCAAGGGATTGCAAGGCCGCCCTGGACAGGCCGCCCCTGTCGTGGTTCCGTGCCGCCAAGGCGTCCAGGGAACCGGAGAGGCGAGCCATCGGCCACAAGATTCGCCTGAACGCCGGGGATCAGTTCGCCCTGGGGTCACCTGCCGTCCGTGCAGGAGCTGCGCCTTTAGCCGTTGATGTGATGACTGTCTGAACTTGTTGGATGCGTGCCCTTGGATGCCTTGATCGCTGAATCCGTATTCGTCGAAGTCGCTGCCCTGCTGGTGCTGGCCGCCGTAGTCGGATTTGCCGGCATGATGCTGCGGCAACCGCTGATCGTGGCCTTCATTGCGGTCGGCCTGCTGGTGGGGCCGGATGTCCTAGACCTTATCCGGTCGAAGGAGGAGATCGAACTGCTCTCGGAGCTCGGCATCGCGGTGTTGCTGTTCTTGGT
>SLTB01000116.1 GCA_007130155.1 Pseudomonadales bacterium | reverse complement strand
GAGCGGGTGGTGCCATGTTGGTGGGGGCTTTTCGCGGCAGCAGCCACCGCGGACTCGGCCCGAGGTCCTGTGAACTCGAGGCCATCCGTGCCCGACTTGATGGCTCGTTTGCGGCCATGCTGTGGGCCGTCGTTAAGCCTGCGGTGATGCTCACCACATGGACAACCTCGACGCCTACGCGGCGAGCCCCGAACGCGGGCGTGGGCATGTTCTGCTGGAGTGGCCGGGGCCTTCGCAGAAGGCCTTGTGCGACGGTCGGGATCTCGCTGCAACGTTGGATCTGCGCCAAATCACCTTAAGCGTTCTCCATGATCATCTCGGTTTGGCCCGGCGTCAGCTTGATCATGACGTGTTTCCGGATGGGGCTGACCTTGAGCTGCTGCCCGACCTGCTGGTGTGAACAATATTGGCTTGCTTCGGCGTGGTCGGTCCGAACGGGGCGGATGGGCTGATCTTGAAGCGTGATTCGGAGAGTGACGCTCGTAGCTTTCGTTGCCCTGGGTCCGGGTGTCGACGCTTATGGAACAGGACATGTTTCGATCGAAGGCTCTGTTGTGGACGCATATCGGGCGCAGCCGCCTGCAAGCTCACAGCCTGCATGAAGTTTTACAGGCGCCGAAGGCAAGCGCTCGCTGCGCGCATCGGTGAGATTTGCGGGCTAGGTGACAGCGTGAACAAATGTTCTTGGCAAACTCCCAAGGCTGCGTAGCTGTCCAGAGGCCGTGCATGGGGGGCATTGACGGGCCTTGGGTATTGGCACATATTGTGTCAATACAATAGAGCCTAAGCAGAGGCGCAGAAAGCGCCCGATGCCTGGGTCGGCCACCTGAGATTGCCACTGCAGGGGCGTTGGGGAAGTAGGGATGCGCAGATGGATCATTGGGCTTGCGCTGCTCGCAGCGCTGCTGGGTCTCGGAGCTATTCTGGCCGAACGTTACTGGATCTATCTGCCGGGTCTGATGAGCGATTGGCGCAGCCCCATCGGCCCCAACGAGCCCATCACTTTTGAGTCAGGACCCGATGAGGCTGTGCCGTCGCCGCGACCGCCCAACGTCATAGTCATTCTCGCCGATGACATGGGTTTCAACGACATCACGTTCTATGGGGGTGGACCTGGCGGCGGTACGGTAGCGACTCCTCACATCGATGCCATCGCCTCCGAAGGCGTGCACTTCACCCAGGGCTACGCGGCACACAGTACCTGCGCGCCTTCGCGTGCTGCGCTCATGTCTGGGCGCTACGGCACCCGCTTCGGCTTCGAGTTCACGCCGACGCCGAACATGATGGTCCCGGTGGTCAGACGCCTGCACAACAGCAATCCCGACAACATTCATCCCATCTACGAACCGGAACGGCAGGGCGACGCATCCACGCTGCCATTCGAGCAGATGGGCATGCCCGGCAGCGAGATCACGCTTGCGGATCTGCTGACCAGCCAGGGCTACCGCAGCATCCACATCGGCAAGTGGCACCTCGGCCACACCCACGGCTCGGCACCCATCGATCAGGGATTTGCCGAAAGCCTGAACATGGCCAGCGGCCTGTACCTGCCGGTGGACGATCCCGAGGTGGTGAACTCTCGGCAGGATTTCGACCCCATCGATCGCTTCCTCTGGGCGAACCTGCGTCACGCAGTGAACTGGAATGAAGGCCCCCGCTTCAGCCCGGATGGCTATCTCACCGATTACTTCACGGATGCGGCCGTGCAGGCCATCGAGGCCAATCGTCACCGGCCGTTTTTTCTGTACCTTGCCCACTGGGCGCCGCACACGCCGCTGCAGGCCCTGCGCGCCGACTACGATGCGCTGGACCACATCGAGAACCACACCGAGCGCGTCTACGCTGCCATGATGGTGGCTCTCGATCGTGGGGTGGGCCGGGTGCTCGAAGCGCTGCGTCAACATGGGCTCGAAGACAACACGCTGGTGATCTTCACCTCCGACAATGGCGGTGCCGGATATCTGGGACTGCCCGACGTCAACGCCCCCTTCCGCGGCTGGAAACTCACCTTCTTCGAGGGCGGTATCCACGTGCCGTACTTCATGCGCTGGCCGGGCGTCATTCCTGCCGGCAGCCAGTACGATCGTGCTGTGCATCACTTCGACATCTACGCCACAGCGGCTGCCGCCGCGGGCGCGCCGATGCCGGACGATCGCATCATGGACGGTGTCGACCTGCTGCCCTTCGTGCGCGGAGAGAAGGAAGGGGACCCCCACCAGGCGCTTTTCTGGCGCGCCGGCCATTATCAGGTGGTACTTAGGGATGGCTGGAAGCTGCAGCGCTCAGAGCGTCCGCAGCGCAGGTGGTTGTTTCACATCGAGACGGATCCCACCGAACAGCATGATCTGGCGGCTGCGCGGCCGGACAAAGTGGCGGCACTCGGTCGTCTCCTGGATGCCCACAACGCAGAACAGGCCGAACCGTTGTGGCCGTCCCGGGCGGAGCTGCCGATTTTAATCGACAAGCATCTCGCCGAGCCCCAGTACCCGAGCGACGAGTACGTCTACGTACCGAACTGAGGAGAGGTTCATGATCCGTCGTCTCCTGATGGCCATGGTGTTGCTCGTGGCGTTCGCTATGGGCCTGGTCTGGCTGTATCGGGCCGAGGTGGCCACATGGGCGTTCGAGCGCGGTGCCCTGCGGTCCATGAGCACGGATGTCATTGCTGAACTGCCTCAGGGGCTGCACCTGTTCGTCTGCGGGGCGGGTGCACCGCTACCCGATCCGCTGCGCTCCGGACCATGTCTGGCCGTTATTGCCGGCGAGCGCCTGTTCGTGGTGGATGCCGGTAGCGGCGGCGCGCGTAATCTGCAGGCTGCGGGGGTTTCACCCGGGCGCATCGAGGCGCTGTTTCTCACTCACTTTCACTCCGACCATATCGACGGCCTCGGTGAAATGGCCATGCTGCGCTGGACGGGGGGCGGCCACGAGACCCCGCTGCCTGTCCACGGCCCGCCTGGAGTCGAGCGCGTCGTCGATGGTCTCAATCACGCCTATGGGCAGGACTTCTTCTACCGGGTGGCTCATCACGGCCGTGACGTGGTGCCGCCGTCGGGGGCGGGTGGCAAGGCCGAGACCTTTCAGATGCCGCCGCGCGGTGAACCGCAAGTGGTATTCGAGGTGGATGGCGTCCGGGTGACGGCGTTCCGCGTCGGTCACCACCCGGTGGAACCGGCCGTCGGTTACCGCTTCGACTTCGGTGGACGCTCTGTGGTGGTCAGTGGCGATACCACCCGGAATGAGGACGTTCTGGCGATATCTCAGGACGTGGATCTGCTGGCTCATGAGGCCTTGGCACCCCATCTGGTCGCGGTGCTCGAGCGGGCGGCGCGCGCCACTGGCCAGGATCGGCTGGCGAAGATCCTGTTTGACATTCCCGACTATCACACCACGCCGGTGGAGGCTGCGGAGATTGCCGCCGCCGCGGGGGCTCGGGCGCTACTCCTGTATCACATCGTCCCACAGTTGCCGATTCCGGGCCTCCAGGCCGCGTTTCTGAGGGGCGTGAGCTCGGCCTATGCTGGCTCCGTGACGCTGTCGCGGGACGGTACCCTGGTCTCTCTGCCAACGGGCACGGATCGTATCGAAGTGGGCAAGCTGCCATGATTCCGATGGATGAAGTCAACGAAGGGGGCTCGACCGCCGGTGTGACGGACGGTCGCATTCATCGCAGCATCCGCACCAAGGCCGCCATCGCGGCAGCCTTCGTCACCCTCGTCGACGGCGGCAACCTCGCGCCGACCAGCCACGAGGTCGCGGCGCAGGCCGGCGTGGGGCATCGGACCGTGTTCCGGCACTTCGAGGACATGGAATCGCTCTACGCTTCCATTCGCGAAGAGATCGCCAAGCGCGCCCAGCCGATTCTTGCCGGCCAGGCCTTCACAGGCTCACTGTCGCTGCGGGTGCATCAACTGGTGCTGCAGCGCAGCCGCTTCCACATCCGGATCACCAACTTTCGTCGCGCGCTGGTGGCACGCTACTGGACCTCACCCACCATGCAGGCGCTGGTCCAGAAAGATCAGGCCATGCTGCGCGAACTCACACGCCGCGCGCTGCCCGAGGCCCGTTACCTGCCGGCGCCGGATTTCGAGCTGCTGGAGTTGCTGCTGTCCTACGAGGCCTGGGCCCGGCTGCGGGAACTGCAGGGCCTCTCGGAGCGCAAGGCGCGGGCAACCATCGAGTCCGGTGTGCTTCGTCTGCTGACCGGAGCGTCGCCATGAACGCGACGAAGCGGCTCGTGCAGACGGTCGTGCTGATGGCCGCTGCGACGACAGCGCTGACCGTGGCCGCCGACCGGCCCAACATTGTGGTGCTGCTGGCCGATGACGTCGGCTTCAGCGACTTCGGGGTCTATGGCAGCGAGATACGCACGCCGAACATCGATACGCTGGCGGCCGAGGGCATGCAGTTCACCAACTTCCACGTCTCGCCCAACTGCGCCCCCACCCGCGCCATGCTGCTCACCGGCGTCTCCAACCATCGCGCCGGGCTGGCCAACATTCCGGAAACCATGCCGCGGCAGCAGCGTGGCCATCCGGCCTACCTCGGGCGCCTGCGCGATGACGTGGTCACCGTGGCGAGTCTGTTCAGGACAGCCGGCTACCGGACCTACGTCACCGGCAAGTGGCACTTAGGACACACGCCGGATGCCCTGCCCAATGCCCGCGGCTTCGACCGCTCCTTCGTCCTCGATGCTTCGGGAGCGGACAACTGGGAGCAGCGCAGTTATCTGCCCTACTACAGCGAAGCGCCCTGGTTCGAGGACGATGAGCCGGCGACGCTGCCGGAGGACTTCTATTCATCGGCCTTCATCGTCGAGCAGATGATCGACTACCTCGCGCATCCTGCGGACGAGGAAGGCGAGGGCCGACGCCCGTTCTTCGCCTACCTGGGATTCCAGGCCATCCACATTCCGGTGCAGGCGCCTCGCGAATTCACGGAGCGCTATCTCGGTGTCTACGATCAGGGCTGGGATGTACTGCGCCAACGGCGTTTCGAAGGCGTCATGGAGCGGGGGCTGTTGCCAGAAGGCACGGTGATGGGCCCCATGCCTGCCGGGGTGCCCGCCTGGGATGATCTCGATGCACAGGCGCAGCGGTACGCAGCGAAGAGCATGGCGGTCAATGCCGGTATGCTGGAAGCCATGGATTTCCACATCGGCCGGCTGATCGAGCACCTGCGGGCGACGGGAGAGTACGAGCGGACGCTGTTCGTGGTGCTGTCGGACAATGGCCCGGAGCCGAACCAGCCGCTGGATCTGGCGGCCATGCGTCTGTGGCTTCGGGCCGTGGGCTACAGGACAGATTACGACACCCTGGGGGAACGGGGCTCTTACGCGGCCATTGGTCCCGGTTTCGCCAGTGCGGCGGCAGCGCCGGGTGCGTTCTTCAAGTTTCACGCTGGTGAGGGCGGGATGCGGGTGCCCCTGATCATCGGTGGTGAGGGAATCCAGCGGGGCACGTCGCCCGCTTTCACCTTCATCACTGATCTGCTGCCGACCCTGCTGCAATGGGCGGACATCGAAGTGCCTGATGTCGTGGAAGGTGTCCCGGTGCAGACTTTCTCCGGCCGCTCGCTGCTGCCCTTGCTGAGGGGCGATGCAGAGGCAGTGCACGGCCCTGACGACGTCATTGCCATGGAGGTGGGCGGCAATGTCGCGTTGTTCCGTGGCGACTACAAACTGCTGCGGAACATGCCGCCCTATGGCGACGGCAGCTGGCAGGTGCATGATCTCAGCCGCGATCCGGGTGAGACCCGCGATCTCTCGACCTCGCACCCGGAACTCATGCAGTCGATGCTCAAGGCCTACGAAGCCTACGCCGAACGTGAAGGCGTGCTGGCAATGCCGGCGGGCTACAACCCGATGCAGGAGATGGTCCGGGCGACCCGGCAGCGCCAGCTGGCCCGGGCCTGGCCCTGGCTGGTGGCGGTGCCGCTGGGTGGTGTCGTGATCATGGTGCTGGGGTGGCGCGCGTGGCGCCGCCGATCCCATTCGAGGCAGGAGGCTGCATGAAGGCGCGCAATGACCATGACACTCCGGTGAAGTTCAAGGGTGCTCCGGGCTCACCCTACACCCGCAAGATGCTGGCCTTGCTGCGCTATCGCAGGATTCCCTACCGCTTCCTCATCGGTGCCCAGGCCGAGGCCCTCGGGTTACCCAAGCCCAAGGTGGAACTGCTGCCCACCTTCTATCTGCCTGATGGCCAGGGCGGCATCGAGGCCGTGGTGGACTCCACGCCGCTGATCCGCCGTTTCGAGCAGGACTATGCCGGCCGTTCCGTGGTGCCGCCGGATCCGGCGCTGGCCTTCATCGACGCCCTGCTGGAGGACTATGCCGACGAGTGGCTGACCAAGGCCATGTTCCACTATCGCTGGTCCTATGCGGCGGACATTGCGAAGGCGGGTGCCATCCTGCCCCTGTGGCGCAATACGGCCATGGCCCCGGAGACTCATCAGCGGATGTCCCAGTTCTTTTCCGAACGGCAGATTTCGCGGCTCTATGTGGTCGGCTCCAATGCGGTGACGGCCGCTGTCATCGAGGCCAGCTATCTGCGTTTTCTGGATCTGTTCGAGGCCCTACTGCAGCAGCAGGGGTTTGTCCTGGGTGGGCGCCCCGGCAGTGCGGATCTCGGGATCTACGCCCAGCTGACACAGCTGGCCAAGTTCGACCCCACGCCCATGGCAGTGACGCTCGAGCGCGCTCCGCGG
>SLTB01000181.1 GCA_007130155.1 Pseudomonadales bacterium | reverse complement strand
CGCCGCGCGGGCTAGTACGCGTTCTCACAAAGCAGCGCGAACGGCGTCCGGATCAGAATCCACATGTCCAGGCGCAGCGACCAGTTGTTGATGTATTCCAGGTCCAGCCGCACGCGCTGGTGCATCTTCTCCAAGGTGTCCGTCTCGCCCCGATAGCCATGGATCTGCGCCCAGCCGGTGATCCCGGGCTTCACCCGGTGCCGCACCATGTAGGCGGTGATCTGGGCCCCGTACTCCAGATTGTGGGCGATGGCGTGGGGCCGTGGGCCTACCAGAGACATGGTGCCGTTCAACACGTTGAAGAGCTGCGGCAGCTCATCGATGCTGGTGCGGCGGATGAAGCGGCCCACCGGCGTGATGCGCGGATCGTCCCGGGTAGCCTGACTGACGCGCTCGTCGTCGTGCATGTACATGCTGCGGAACTTCCACACCTCGAAGACGCTGCCGTCCCAGCCGTGGCGCTGCTGGCGGAAGAATACCGGGCCCTTGGAGGTGGCCTTGATGGCGATGGCGACGCCGAGCATCAGCGGCGCGGCAGCGAGCAGCACCACCGAGGCGATCAATACGTCCAGCACCGACTTGATGAACGCGCGGCCGCCGGAGCTCAGGGGGCTTTCCGACAGCGAGATCAGCGGCACGCCCGCAATCTCACGCACACATGGGTTGAGCAGGTTCAGGGCGAAGATGTCCGGCGCCCAGATGATATCCACATTGCGTTCGAGCAGCTCCCGCTGCAGCTGAGCGACTTCCGCCGAGCGCTCCACAGGCATGGCGATGTAGACCCGGTCGATTTCCATCCTGCCCACCAGTTCGGTGAGATCGGACAGGGCTCCCACCACCGGAATCTTGTGGCCCTGCCAGCTGGCGGCGTGTTTCGGGTCGTCCACCACACCGGCCACATAGTCCGGCAGGAAGGGGTTGCGGTTGATGCTCTCGGCCAGGTGGCGTGCACTGTGACCCGATCCGACGACCAAGGCGGGAACATTGACCTGCATGCGCCGCTGCCACAGGCTGCTGAGGTACTGAGTCACCATATAGATGATCACCTGACCCACCAAGGCCACCCCGGCCCAGATACCCACCACCATCCGCGAGTATTCGGAAGCCGTCTGGGTCAGGAAGGCGATGGCGGCAAGACCGGCCAGCACCAGCAGCCAGGCCTGACTCAGCCGCAGGGCGCTCGAGGTCTTCGAACAATAACGTCGGAAGACACCTACCGACTGGTAGACCACCAGCATCACCATGGCCGTGATCGCACCGAGGAAGCGGTACTCAGTGGTCCAGCTGTCCAGCACCTGCGTCGTCACCAGATACAGCGTGCCCAACACCCAGCCCAGGCTGGTGCCCCACTGGATCCAGTGCAGCAGGGTTTGTCGGTCGCGCAGCAGCCGCTGCGGGGTGCTCCCCGCAGCCAGGGCATCCATGTCGAGCCGTTCGGGCCGCGTGAGATGCAGGATCGGCGGCTGGACCGCCTCGTTCGAACTCGCCTGGCGCATGATTCCGTCCCTAGCGTTGTAAACCTGGAGCAGCCGTAGCGGGAACCATGCCACCGTGGAGATCGAAGCTAACTAACTGTATTGACTGATAAAAAATAATGAATCCCTCGGGTAATGGTCAATCTGCGTCAAGTCTGGTGACGCAGCGCGTCACTCCGGGAACGTAAAGGGTCAGTTGTTGGCCTGATCTGGCTTCACGGACGTTCTGCGTAAAGTTTGTCAGTGTGGTATAGGTGTTTTTCACCCTGCGCCAACTTTGTTTCAGATGTTGCCATCTATCTGTGCGGCGCCTCGCACTTTTGCTGAATGGTCAGGTGTCGACGCTCGGGTGTAGGTGTGGGGGCAGGGTCGCGCAGCGCCGCGATCGGTTAGAACTATCTGGAAAACCGCCGGTCCTGCCGCTGCATCCGTTGACGCATATCAACGCGTCGCAGGGCGGCCGGTTGTTTAATGGCCCTGCAGGGGCTGGCTTCCTCAGGAGGGCCTAACGGGCGCTACGCAGGGGGCTGCAGCGGAGGCATGCTCGCTGGCACGCGAACTGCAAAATAACCTGCAATAAAGTGCATCAAAGCGTTGGTAGGTTTTAACGACTTTGTGACGGATGCACGGACCTGTGGCGGGAAATTTGGCATATTTGTCTCCCAGTGCCTCAGGCTTCAACGGAGTGGTGCCGCGGGTTTTTGGCATGATGTAGCTAGATCGCTTGGCTCGCTGGTGCGCGAAGCTAGGGCGTGGAGGTGTCGGCAAAGGCCGGCCGCACGACGGTCCTGGATCGAATCAGGTCGTGCGCAGCGTGCCCCCAGGGTGTGCAGCGGCACCCCGACGGGGCGCAACCGTCGCCGGCCGGCCTCCCCGGTCTAGCTGTGACCCCCGTCGTGAATCGATGAGTGTCGCTGAGTGTCGCTGAGTTATGTGGCGTAGGTGTTCGGGGCACGGGCCAGTGTCTCGGGAGTCCGGCCCGGAGCATGGTAGTGGCCCTGCGCTCCAGTCGAGCACTCCGCATTGCGGGGCCAGGTTGGGCAAGGATGGAGACCATGAGCAGTGCATCCAAGAATGTAGAATTCCGATCGTCGACAGCGGATCCTCAAGAGGGCGGGCTGGATTCCGTTCAGGCCGCGCCTGCCCTGGACCGTAGCGCGGTGGACACCCTGCTCGCCGGGGCCATTCCTCATCGTCTCCTGCGCGATCGTAAGTCCCTGCTGCATTGGTTTCAGTGGATCACCTGCATTGGCTGGGTCACCGGCCTGCTCTATTTCCTGACGGCTCAGTACCTGGGCCATCGGCCCATGGCCTATGAATTCCTGGCGGTGGCCACCGCCATGCTGATGCTGGTGATCTACCGCTGGGTCGGCGTTTTCCACCGCTTCAGTGCCAAGGCCTCCAGCGTGCTGCGATTGACCCGGGCCTGGGCCCTGGTGCTGGCGGCTTTGCTGGCCATCGCCTTTCTCACCCAGACCTCCGCAGAGTACTCGCGCCTGCTCATCGGCACCTGGGCGGCGTTAGCCCTGGTGGGGCAGGTAGCCCTCTATTTAATGACGCAGTATTTGAGCGGCCTGTGGCAGCGGCGCATGCAGGTCAATATGCCTGCCTTGCTGGTGGGTTCCGGCCACACCGCCCGCCACCTGGCCGAGAGCATCAACCGCAACCCCTTCCTGTCGGATTTCGTGGCCGGCATCGTCGATGACCCCGACCACAGTGCCTCCTGGGGCGGGCATAAGATTCCGCTGGTGGGTAAGCTCGCCGAATTGCCCCGGCTCATCGATGAGATGAAGGTGGACCGTGTCTACATCGCCCTGCCGGTGGAGCGATCGGCGGAAGTCGCACAGCTGCAGCGTGAACTGCTCGACCGCAACGTGGACGTGATCTGGGCGCCGGACATCTTCGCCCTGAACCTGCTCAACCCCGGCGTTCATGAAATCGCCGGGGTGCCGCTGATCTCCCTGTCCGAGAGCCCCTTGAGTTCCGGTGGGCGCGCCTTCATGAAGTCGGTCATGGACGTCTTCATCGCCACTGCCGTGCTCCTGCTTACCGCTCCGTTGATGCTCGGCGTGGCCATCGCCATCAAGGCCACCTCCAAGGGCCCGGTGTTCTTTCGCCAAAAGCGTCACGGCTGGGACGGCAGCGTGTTCGAGGTGTGGAAGTTCCGTAGCATGTATCTGCACGACGATGAGGAAGGCCGGGTCAAGCAGGCTACGCGCGATGATCCGCGCATCACGCCCATTGGCCGATTCATCCGCCGGAGCAGCATCGACGAGCTGCCGCAGCTCTTCAATGTTTTGAACGGCACCATGTCTCTGGTCGGTCCGCGGCCCCATGCCTTGGCGCACAACCACGAGTACAGCGCCCAGATCACCGCCTACATGGCGCGGCACCGGGTGAAGCCCGGGATCACTGGCTGGGCGCAGATCCATGGCTGCCGGGGCGAAACGGATACCGTCGAGAAGATGCACCGGCGTGTCCGCCTGGATCTGGAGTACATCAACAACTGGTCCCTGCGCACGGATCTCTGGATCCTCCTGCGCACACCCTTTGCTTTGTTTTCTGACACGGCATATTGAAGGAGTCGAAGGTCGTGAAGTTCGTAGTAGGCCATCATCGTCTTGCAGTCTCATCTTTGCGGCGCACAGCCGCCGCGCTCGCCCTCATGCTGATCGGGGCGGTCTCGCTACAGGGCCCCCCAGCGCAGGCGAGCGCCTCCGATCAGCTTCCCGTAGCCGTGGCCGCGATGACCGCATCCGCGGGTCTTTCAGCCGAGCTCGGCCTCGCCATGCGCATCGATGCTGCCTCCCAGGGCGCAGCCGATGAGCGTCGCCAGGCGACCGAAGGAGGATCTTCCCATGGGACCATCCTTCGCAGTATCGGTGGCGCGGTTACGTTAGGTTTGTTGGTGTTGGCGGGAGTCAACAGCCGCAAGCGCTGGCGGACCGTCGGATTTTCCAAGGAAGCCTGACTGCCCTCCCTGACTACCCTGAAAGCCGCGCTGAACGCAGCGCTGACTCCGCTTTTGCGTGGGCTGCCGCTCGCGAAACAATCGCATAAGGCATGGTTTCGTCGGTAGCCGCGTCCGGACACCTACCGGACGCGGCGCATGCCGAAGCACTCAGGACCCATTGCTCACGTCCCCCTAAGTGTCTCGTCGGGGCGCTGCAGCAGCAGGCTCCGTCGGCGCAGCTCGATCACGCCGTTATCTGCGAGCCCCGGAACCTGTATTTCCATTCCTGCTTTGCCGAACCAGAGGGCGTGGCTGCCGGTGGTGTATGACGAAAGCCAAGCCGTTGCGGTCTGCGCTGCATGCGGTGATCGTTCGCAAACGCGTCAGTTATATTTACACACTACGATTGGGTCGGACGAGGGCTTGATGTTGGGGCGCTCCAGGCCGGCACCGGCCTTGCTGAAGATGGGGGCCTTGTCGAGCAACAGGCCGGTCTCAGCGAGTACCGGCAGGGCCGCAGGGCACGGTACAGGCGTCTAACCGACCGCTGTGGTATCCGACAGGCTCTGGCTCTGTAGGGGCTCGAGCGGTCCGGCACGAGGCCCCCGCGCTGCGCTTTCGTAAACGCGCAGCTTGTGCGGATGCGAAGGCCTCGCCCTGCGGTTCGCCGTCGAAATACTTTACATGCCGCAGAGCTCCCAAGGACGTTTTCCAATAATGTCTATATTAAACAGATATTTATGTACTTGGCCCGTGTTTTGCATTTCCCGTAACGCCATCAGAGCAATACCTGCCAGATTGGTCGAAGGAGTACTTACCATGTTCAGGACACAGAAATATTTACTGGCGATCCTTGGGTCTCTGTTCTTCGTTGGACAAGCTCAGGCGTCGCTCATTACGAATTGGTCGTTCAGTTCCAACACGACCTGGGACACTGCGGACACCGTGTTCACGGACGGTGGTGGGACCACCATCAATGAGTCCGACCTCATTAGCTGGGGCGCGACCGGCGGAGACCATACGGTATCGGGTCTGTCGTCCTTTGATTCCAGAAGCGCCATCGGCATCGGTGGATCTTCAGTGGTAGGCACCGTGGAAACGAATGGAGCGCCCGCCACTGAAACTGCCGTATTGACGCATTACAACAATGCAATCAGGCTGAGTTTCAGCATCCTGGAGTCGGCGACCCTGGTAACCGACCTGATTCTGACTCCGCTTTTGCCGGAGGTGGGCGATCCCCTCGCACCGCTTTCACGGAGAATCGCTACGAGTTTCATCGAGACGCCCAACACGAGTGAGATTGAGGATTGTGGCTTTGAAACAGAGACCCGTTGCGACGACATTTTCGTGGTTGATGCAACCGGCCTTTCTTCCTCTTTCGAGATCAACGGTTGGATGTACCATGTAAACTTCGCTCTTGGCGCCGGCACGATTGGCCCCCTGACCGATCTGCAATGTGCGGCTGCGGGTGTGGATTCGGGCTGTGTGGGCTTCACGACGCCGGAGAATGCCCAGACGGATATTGGTCTCGCGTTGACCATCACCGCTCGCCCTGTTCCTGAGCCGAGCATCGTAGCGTTGTTCGGGCTTGGTCTGCTGGCGATGGGGCTGGTGAGAGTTCGTCGCAACAAGAAGTTCGCAGCTTAACGATGATCCTGTTTGCGACAGGTAAGGCAGCGTTGATCGTTCGAAGGTGCCAGAAACTGTCGTAGTTCAGAGATAGACCAAGTCAGCAAGTGAAAAAACAAGCGCCACCGCGGGACACTCGCGGTGGCGTTTTTTTTTGCGGTCTGGGTTGTTGGTCTGCTCCGGCTCCAAATCGGTGGCCGATGAGCGTAGCCATGGGGCCGACAGAGGGCCGGCTCCCCGGCATTGTTGGCGGCATCCTTGTGCTAGCATTTATCGTGTCGGCAGAAGTGAACAGCCGCAAGCGCAGGCCCGGACGGCGGCCCTTCCACGGAAGCCTGACCACCGTACAAGGCTGCGCTGAGCCACCCGGGTCCGCCCCTTGCGGAGCGCGCTGCCATGCGTAGCCGTCCGCACTCCAAGGTGCAGGCCATGGCGGTAGCGTGCCTAAGCGGCGTCCGCCACGCGGAGCCAGTCGCTTCCGGCGAGGCGGCTGTCTGAGCTGGAGCGTATGCAAGGCCGTATCTTTGATCGTCGGGAAGACCGCATACCGGAAGATAAACGCCACCTCGGTGCCGTCATCAGGCGCCTGAACGAAGCCAAGTGTCCCAAGCCCTTAGCCCAGCACGATGCCACCCGGAGTCTGAATGAAATTCCTTGTCACCGGCGG
>SLTB01000187.1 GCA_007130155.1 Pseudomonadales bacterium | reverse complement strand
GCCGCCACCACGAAACTCAGACCGTAACCACCATTCAGGTCGTAGAGCACGCCGATCAGCAATGGCCCGGCCGCTACGCCAAGGGTCGTGAGCCATTGACTGAGCGAAAAAATCCTGCCGTAGTCACGCACTCCGAACACTTCTGCCAACAGCAGAGGCTGCAGCATCAGCAAATTGCCCACAGTGAGCCCGAACAGCAGCGCACCTGCGAGAATACCTGCTCCATCCGACATCAGCGCCAGAATCAGCATGGACGCACTCTGCACCAGCAGACAGAACAGGGCGAAGCGGCGGGTATCGACCCGCGTCAGCAGCCAGCCTCCAGCAAAACGCCCGGTGATGCTCGCCATGGCCATCAACGACACCGCCTTGGCGCCCAGCGCCGCATCCACCCGCGTCGTCGCCAGATTGAACAAGTGGGCGATGCCTCCCACCTGCGCCAGCATGGCCAGTAACCAGGCCGCAGTCACCAGCCTGAAAAAGCGACTGTGCACCGCGGCAGCGTAGCGCCATCCGGACACCGCCAACAGGACGCCTTCGGCGTTCCGTCGTGCCGGCGGGCCGCTGCGCACCACCAACAGCGTCACCGGCACGATACCGAGGAACCACAGCCATGCAAGCCTCGGCATAGCCATTTCCAGTCCCAGATTGCTGATCAGTGCCGCCGAGAACGGAGTCAGCAGCACGCCGCCGACGGACAGCCCAGTAGAGGCCACGGACAGGGCTATGGACCGATTCTGATGGAACCAGCGGGCCACCAGGGTCGTGGCCGGTACCAGCGACACCATCGCGTGGCCGGCGCCAAACAGCGCATAAACCAGATAGAGCTGCCACAGTTCCCGAACCTCCGCCAGGGCCAACAGCGCCAGGGCCCCCAACACACCGCCGAGGGCGATCGTCCAGCGGGGATCGAAGCGCCCGATCATCCTGCCCGCGAGCAGGCCGCCACAGCCACTGGCCACGAAGAACAACGCTGTGGCGCTCGATACCGCACCTACCGGAAAACCGTGGGCTGCCACCAGCGCACTCATGTACACGGACAGGTTATAGAACGCGAGGCCGGACGCCACCGTGAGCATGAAGAACAATGCCGCGACGACGTACCAGCCATAGTAGACAGGTGGCATAACACTCCCGCGGCATGACGCTAAGGATGGGGCGGAATCTGCAATCCCGCGGAAGGCTCACGAAGCAGGACCCGCGACGAGCTGAAGATGGCTTGCCCATTCGACTCAGAGCGTCAGCAGGGCGGCCTGCTGAGGCGTTCGAAAAGTGCCGAACAGACAGAAGAATTCCAGCGCCTCAGACAGGCCAAGCTGACGGCTACCGGTAACGTCCCGGATCAGGCCCCGCAGCTCACTGGTGTCGAGTTGGACCGGAGCAGCCAGGTTCGCGCAGCCCATGCAGCTGTCGGCAAAGTGACGTTCCGCGATGGGTGCACGCAGCAGCAGCCGCAAGCCATGATGGCGATCATCCGACTCGATGACGTGCATCAGCCCGTCGAGCACGTCGGCTTCCGCTTCGAGGATCTGGGCGAAATATGCGCCATCGAAGACCAGGTACCCGCTCACCCCACGCCGGTAGTTGTTTTCACGGGAGCGGCGCAGGATCTGCTTCAAGTCCCTCAGCGATAGCCCAGGACGGGCCTCGCTGACATACGCCAGCGTCATCAGAGCCATGATCGGATCCCCTGCGCGCCACAACTTGCAGCGGCACATCGGCCAGAACGCATCCAGGGAAGGACACCTCCAGGGTCTTATGGCAGAACTTACTCTGCCATTCGCGTGGGCGCAAAGGCCAAGAACATCTCCCGAGCTGTCAGCGGAACCCGCGGCCGGCAACCCGGGTGCGCCCAGGCAGGCAAGACCAGGGCTACCTACTCTCTCTTGCGTCCGACGGCGACGCTGGCCAAGATGAGCCCCCCCTGAACGACCGGCGGCATGAGCCTTCCGCGCCGCCAACCTCGACGAGGAGCCGGTATCGCAATGAATGATCATGTGGAAGTCCATGGCCTCAAGGTCGCACGGGCCCTGCACCTGCTGGTGGCGGAAGCGATCGCTCCGGGCACTGGCGTCCCTGCCGATGAAGTCTGGGCGGGGCTTGCCGGCATCATCCACGATCTCGCCCCCCGCAATCGGGCCCTGCTCGATCGCCGCGACGAGCTCCAGCGCCAGATCGACGCCTGGCTCGAAGCCGACCCCGGCCGCGCCCTGGACCCCGCCGCCCAGCGGGCCTTTCTCACGGACATCGGCTATCTCGTGCCCGAGGGAGACGATTTCAAAGTGACCACCGCCAACGTGGATGCAGAGATTGCCGAAGTCGCCGGCCCGCAGCTGGTGGTTCCGGTAGACAACGCCCGCTATGCACTGAACGCCGCCAATGCACGCTGGGGCAGTCTCTACGACGCCTTCTATGGCACCGACGTGATTCCCGAAGACCCCAGTATCGAGAAGGGCCGCGGCTACAATCCGGCCCGGGGCGAGCAGGTCATCGCCCGGGCCAACGACTTCCTCGATGCCACCTTCCCGCTCGCCACCGGCTCATGGAAGGACGTGACCCGGCTACGCGTGGACGGTAGTGCGCTCGCTCTGGATCGCGGCGACGACGGGTCGACGACCCTCGCAGACGGCAGTGCCTTCGCCGGCTTTCGCGAGCAGGACGGCATCCTCACCAACGTCCTGCTCAGTCACAACGGACTGCATGCCGACATGCTCATCGACCCCGATCACCCCATCGGACGCCAGCACCCGGCTGGCGTCAAGGACGTGGTGCTGGAGTCAGCCTTGAGCACCATCATGGACTGCGAGGACTCGGTGGCCGCGGTGGATGCAGCGGACAAGGTCACGGTCTATGCCAACTGGAACGGCATCATGCAGGGGACCCTGTCCACCTCCCTGGCCAAGGATGGGCAGACCGTCAAGCGCAGCCTCAACCCGGATCGGGTCTACACCGCGCCGGACAGCTCGGAAAAGGTCCTCCACGGCCGCTCCCTGCTGCTCGTCCGCAACGTAGGCCCCCACGTCTACACCGACATGGTGACCACTGCGAGCGGCGAACAGGTGCCGGAAACCTTCGTCGACGGCATGATCACCGCACTGGCGGCGATGCACGACCTCAAAGGCTCCGGGCCGATCCGCAACAGCCGGACGGGCAGCGTTTACATCGTCAAGCCCAAGCAGCATGGGCCCGACGAGGTGGCCTTGTCGGTGGAGCTGTTCGGGCGCATCGAGGACGCCCTGGGACTTCCGCGCAACACCCTGAAGATCGGCATCATGGACGAGGAGCGCCGCACCACGGTCAACCTCGCGGAATGCATCCGCGCAGCCAGCGAGCGTGTGATCTTCATCAACACCGGTTTCCTGGACCGTACCGGCGACGAGATCCACACCCACATGAAGGCCGGTGCCATGGTGCCCAAGCCTGAGATCAAGGGCGCTGCCTGGATCAAGGCCTACGAGGACTGGAACGTGGACATCGGCTTGGCCTGCGGACTGGCCGGCCATGCCCAGATCGGCAAGGGCATGTGGGCCATGCCCGATGAAATGGCCGCCATGCTGGAGGCCAAGATCGCGCATCCTGAAGCTGGCGCCAACTGCGCCTGGGTGCCCTCGCCTACCGCAGCCACCCTCCACGCCCTGCACTACCATCAGGTGGACGTGCGCGCACGGCAAAAGGAAGTGGCCAGCCGCAAGCGTGCCAGCCTGGATGATCTGCTGACCCCGCCGCTGCTCGGCGATCGCAAACTCGATGCCGAGACCATTCAGAATGATCTCGACAACAACGCCCAGGCCATCCTCGGTTACGTGGTGCGCTGGGTGGAGCAGGGCGTGGGTTGCTCGAAAGTGCCCGACATCAACGACGTCGGCCTGATGGAGGATCGCGCCACCTTACGCATCGCCAGCCAGCACATTGCCAACTGGATGTTGCACGGCATCATCGACAAGCAGCAGGTGGTGGAGACCATGCAGCGCATGGCCGCGGTGGTGGATCGCCAGAACGCTGGCGACGCCGCGTATCGCGATATGGCACCGGCCTTCGAGCAGTCCATAGCCTACCAAGCCGCCATGGACCTGATTTTCGATGGTGCCAGCGAGCCCAACGGCTATACGGAACACACCCTCATGCGCCGGCGCCGTCAGTTCAAGTCCAGGCTTGCCGCCGAGGGCTGATTCATGGCACATGAGGGAGGCAGATGATGCGTGGCCGCTGATGTGCACTCATCCCGAGATGAGCACTGAGATCATCGGCCACGACGACTACGAACTGCTGGCCATGGCTCAAGTCATTAAGTTGACGCACCACGGCGCTTTGACGCAACACGAGAAGTGGAACGGCAGTGGCTACCCCCCAACGGAATGGCAGGCGAGCCCATTCCCCTGGGCCGATGCATCGGCGCCATCACGGACGCGTTCGGCACCTTGACTTCAACATGGCCCGACAAAAAGGTCTCGAGCATGGCAACTGCCGCAGCCCTGCTGCGGGAGGGCGCTGACCTCCACTTCGACCCGCAACGGGTAGCCCTTTTTCCTCGAACACCCGCCGGAAGTTCTCGAGATCAAAGCGCGCTTCGTCGAAATGGGTATTCCGGGAGCAGAAGATGAGTGACCCGATCAAGGATCCAGATGACGACGCCGCACGCGCCCAACTCTGGCAGATACTTCAGCAATCACCCGCGAATCTGCCGCGCAGCCTACTGCGATGGCTGGAGATATCCTCGCCCCAACGGGTCCTGCTTTGTATCGCCGTGACGTTTGTTGCAGCCGGCCTGACCTGGCTGGTGCCCGCGGAGGCGGAACTGGGTGAGGCCGGACGGCGCTCGCTGTTCATTCTTTTGCTGGCCGCGGGCCTGTGGTTGAGCGAAGCCATTCCGGCGTTCGCCGTCGGCATCCTCATCATCGCTCTGCAAGTACTGCTGCTCGACCGCCCAGGTGGCGGCCTCACCGACGGCCCCGGCGAATGGGAGGCTCATGTCCTGGTACTCGGGCACCCACTGGTCTGGCTGTTCTTCGGTGGTCTGGTGCTCGCCGCCGCCATGTCCCGGACCGGCATTGACCGCTGGCTGGCAGTGCATGTCCTGCAACGTTTCGCCCATCGTCCGGAAACCCTGATCGGCGCTGTAGCTGGCATCGCTTTCGCGCTGAGCATGCTGATGTCGAACACCGCGACCACCGCCATGATGCTGGCGCTGATCACTCCTGTGGTCAGCCGGCTCGAGCGCCATGATCCCATGGCGTTGACTCTGGTCCTGGCCATCCCGGTGGGTGCGAACCTCGGAGGAATGGGCAGCCTGGTAGGCACACCGCCCAACGCCGTGGCCGCAGGCGCACTGGCCAGTCAAGCCGGTATCGAGATCAACTTCGCGCAGTGGCTGCTGGTGGGCCTGGTTCCGGGACTGGTATTGCTTGTACTGTTGCTCAGCGTACTGCTGTGGCGGGTTCGAGGCGCAGCGGCGCCGCCAGCGGCTCTCTGGCAGGGCCTGGATGAGAGCAACACGATCGCTCACGTTCCCCAGTGGGAGCGGCTGACGGTCATTGTGACCCTGCTTTTGACGGTGTCGCTGTGGCTGACCTCAGGCTGGCATGGCCTGCCCGCACCAGCGGTGTCGGTGGTGCCGGTGGTCATTCTCACTGCAACGGGCATTCTCGATGTCGAAGCCTTCCGACGCCTGCCCTATGACGTGCTGTTTCTGCTTGCCGGCGGTCTCGCCCTGGGCCTCGCCGTCCACCAGACCGGCCTCGCCGGCTGGCTGATCTCCGGCATTCCGTCCGACGACGTACCGTTGTTCCTGCTGGCCTTGGCAACAGGTGCAGCCGCGGTGGTGCTCTCGAACATCATGAGCAACACGGCGGCCGCCAACGTTCTGGTGCCCCTGGCCATCAGCGCCGCCCCGGGCGCCCCGCTGGTGGTGGCGATTCCGGTAGCGCTATGTGCCTCCGCGGCCATGGCCATGCCCGTCTCTACCCCGCCCAATGCCCTGGCCTTCGCCACAGGCTTGTGCCGAGCTAGGGACTTTCTGGTCCTCGGAGGCGTGACGGCCATCTGCGCCCCACCCCTGGCCGCAGCCTGGACCCTCTACGTGGTCAGGCCGCTGCTGGGCCAGTAACGCCGCGGCGTTGGCGTCAGGCCTGGAACTCAGGCATGCGTACCACCAGTCCGTCGAGCACATCGCTAACCGGAATCTGGCAAGACAGGCGCGAATACTCGTTAGCCTCGGGATTGAGATCCAGCATGGAGACTTCCATCTCGCTGCGGGTACCGACCTTGTCCATCCAGGAAGGATCCACGAAGACGTGGCAGGTCGCGCAGGAGCATTGGCCGCCGCAATCGGCGTCGATGCCGGGGACGCCGTTCTGAATCGCATTCTCCATGACGGAAATGCCGTCCTCGGCGCTGACCTTGTGCTCAGTACCGTCGTGCTCGATGTAGGTGATGGTGGTCATGTCTTTCCTTCATCCGATCGATGGTTGGATCGCGGGAAACGGGCAGCAACCCGTCTGTCCCACCCGCTCGCCCATTCCCTGGAGAGGGGGGGGTGAGGCGCCAATGGCGCCGGCTCATGCCGGACCGTGCGCAACCATAATCGAAGAACGTGAGCCATGCCATTGATGTTGATCAAGACTGTTTCGCGGCCAAGCCTGCGGCCGCGGCCCCAGTGTTGACCCTGATCTCGATGCTGTACCAGGAAAGTACCGCTTTCAGGCCGTGACGGGGCTGCGCTGAGACTGGGGACGGGCTGGTTTTTGGAGCGGGTAGCGGGAATCG
>SLTB01000169.1 GCA_007130155.1 Pseudomonadales bacterium | reverse complement strand
GTGGCGCCCCTGTGGGAGCGGATTTATCCGCGAATGACCCCGCAAGTCATTGATTTCTGGCAGTCCATTCGCGGATAAATCCGCTCCCACGGAGTCTTGCCAACCTTTTGCGACACCCTCTGAAGCCGCTCCCACGGAGTCTTGCCAGCTTTTTTCGACACTTTCTTCAGCCGCGAATGCGACATGTGAGCCCGCAGTGCGGGCGATCGCGCAGCGCGCTCCCACGTTCGTACTCAGCGGAGTCGGAGAGGGTTCTGTAAGCCCAACCCCAGGCACTTGATCCGCCCGCGGCGGCAAGGAAAGCCCAGTCAGTCGTTCGTCGTCGCCTTCGCTGCCCTGATGCCCGCCACCCTGCCGAAGTAGGACCCAGGGCCGAGACTCAAGCCGCTGGCGTAGCCCCGTCCGTTCTGAGGGATGCTCGACACGCAGGCGCCGGCAGCATAGAAGCCGGGAATGACGTTGCCCGACTCGTCGAGGACCTCGCCCTCGGCCGTGGTGCGCAGGCCACCCAGCGTCAGGTAGTAGTAGATCGAATTCGAATAGGACACGTCGAAGGCAGCGTAGGGGGCCTGATCCAGCGGCTTCACCCAGCTCGGATGCTTGTGCCAGAGTGGATCCTCGCCCTTCGCCGCCGCAGCATTGTAATCCGCCAGGGTCCGCTGCAGGGAAGCGGCAGGCAGGTTCAGGCCCGCCTCCATCTCGGCAATGGTCTCGAAGCCGTCCACCAGCCGGTGCTGGGCGTTGGTGTTCTCCGGATAGGCGAAGATCTCCGAATCGAGGATCAGATAGGCCGCCGATCGCGGCTGCTCTGCAATCAGTTCCGCCGTACGGCCGTGATAGGAATCCTCGGCCACGAAGCGCTCACCGAGGTTGTTCACCAGGATGCCCTTGATGAGCTGGGCAGGCGGGTAAAATGAAGCTGTAGCAATGGTCCCGCTCATGGCCTGGGTTCCGGCGCCGGCGGACAGGCCGAGCATCAGCGCCCCACCATCATTGTTGGGAATGCCGAGGGCCTCCGCTGTCTCCGGCAGCTCGGGGCAGTACTCCTGCATCAGATCCTTGTTCATGCCGAAGCCGCCGGCCGCGAGGACCACGCCGCGGCGGCCGCGGAAGTTCAGCGTACCGCTGCTCTGGCGAACCCGGACACCGATGATGCGACCGGCATCGTCCCGGATCAGCGCAGTGACCTGGCTGTCGCAGGCTACCCGCACGCCCTCCTCTTCACAGCGCGCGATAAGCGCATTCATGGCCAGAGCGCCGCCGCCGTCCCCAACCTTGGCCACCTTGTGTCCCCGCGCCACCGGTTTGGCGAACTCGTGGTAGGGCCAGACCTTCTCGTTTCCGGTGGATGCCAGACACTCGCTGGTCGGCGCGATGACGGCCTTGTCCTGATAGTAGCTGCGCTCGAAGGGAACGCCCTGAGCCTCCAGCCAATCGAAGTGGCTGGCTGCGTGGTCGCAGAACATGCGCACCATGCGGGCGTCAGGCGCCCCGGTGCTGGCCATCAGAAAGCGATACATGTCGTCGGCCGTGTCGTCCACGCCCACCGCCTGCTGCACCGCCGTGCCGCCGCCGAGATAGAAAATCCCAGCTGACAGCGCACTGGCGCCGCCACCACCGCTGGCCCGTTCGAGAACCAGCACGTCGGCCCCGGCGCGGCGGGCCTCCAGGGCCGCACAGGCGCCGGCAATGCCATAGCCGATGACCACCACATCCGCGGTGTCACTCCAGTCCCTGATCTCGCTGGCGCGCAGCAGTTCGGGCGGTTGGTTCATGGCTATCGACTCCTAAGTGCATGGGGCCATTCATCATGAAGGCCCAAACCTGTTTTCGACTGATCCCAATTGGTCCCGCCAAATGATCCCGAATGATCCATGAATGTACCAGGTTCCAAAACTGTTAAATTTGATAGCTCACCCTGGCCAAATGTTGCCGTACGGTTACAGGGTGGCACGCTGGCCCGGGGGTCGGCGTGGTTACTTGAATGGGAGGGAATCATGATCCGGTCCATCATCTTGGGGGGCGGCCTTGGCGCGTCCGCCCTGTTACTGTCTGTGGCTTCTGAGGCCCAAGGCCCCGCAGCACAACCTCGCGCTATCGAGGAAATCGTTGTCACCGCAAGGGGTCGGGAAGAGACGATCCGAGACATTCCGGTTGCCATCACCGCCCTCAGCGGCGAGGACCTCGAGCGTTACAATCTCGGCCGCATGGACGAACTGGGATCACTGATCCCGCAGCTCGACATTGTCCGCGGCAACAGCGGCAGCGGCGCCAGCATCAGCATGCGCGGCATCGGCTCCACCTTCACCAGCATCGGCATCGAGCAGTCCGTAGCGGTGATCCTCGATGGGGTCTACTACCCCCAGGGACGGGTCATCAACGAAGGCCTGTTCGACGTCGAGCAGGTGGCCGTCCTCAAGGGTCCACAGGCTCTCTACTTCGGCAAGAACGCCTCCGCCGGTGTCATCTCGTTACGGACCCGAAATCCGGGCGACGAGGTGGAGACCATCGTCCGCGCAGGCTACGAGTTCGAGCAGCAGCGCATGGATCTCGAGGGCGTCATCTCCGCGCCGATTACCGACAACGTGGGCGCCCGCCTGGCGCTGAAAGGCTCGCGCAGCTGGGACGGCTACATGACGAACTCGGTGCAGCCGACCGTCTACAACACCATCGACGCGGCCACGTTCCAGACTTCAGTCTACGACGCGCCTGCTGCCCGGCACGACAAATGGCCTCGCGAGAAGTCCCTGGCCGGGCGGCTGACCCTGGCCGGCGACCCTTATGATAACTTCTCCTGGAACGTGAAGGCCTCCTTCAACCGTTTCGAGACGGAAGGGCCGGACGGGCAGTCGCAGATCTGGAACTGCCCGACCCTGAACGGCCAATCCCACCTCACTGTGCCTGACCCGGCCAATCCGGGAATGACCATGCCCGCGGCGAACCCGGAAGCCGTTTGCGGCGTCAACTGGGAGCACCAGCGCAATTCCATCCCCCCCGCCATCGCGGCGGTCACGCCCATCCTGAACCAGTTCGGCGGTGAGCGCGGCGAGGATTACCGCTCCTACGGCATCACCGCCAACCTCGACTATGGCTTCGAGCAGGCCGAGGTGACGATGATCGCCAACTACCACAAACAGAAGAGCAAGTGGGTGGGAGATTTCGACTTCACCGGCGCCATGAACACCTTCGCTGGAGAAGACAACGACTTCGAGGCCTTCTCCACTGAACTGCGGGCGGTGACACTCCTCGAGGGGCCGGTGAACTTTGTCTTCGGGGGCTACTACCAGAAGACCAACCGCGACTTCGTTCAGGATGTCTTCACCGGGGGCGTCGAAAACACCGCCGTCACCGACCCCAAGAATCAGTTCGTCTCCTTCGCCAAGATCTCCGGAACCGAGGGCGAAACCTGGTCGGGCTATGGCGAGGTGATCTGGGACTTCGCCCCCGACTGGCAGTTCACCCTCGGCACCCGCTACCTGCGTGAGACCAAGGACTCGTTCTTCCTGCAGCCCTATGTCAACCCTCTGCTGTCGGCCGTCTTCCTCGAGGGCGCGATCGAGGCCAATCAGAAGTTCACCAACTGGTCACCGGAGGCCACGCTGCGCTGGGAGGCCACGGACAACGTGATGCTCTATGCCGCCTACAAGCAGGGCTTCAAGTCCGGGGGCTTCTCCAACAGCGGCATCATTTCCGGCCTCACCGCGAACCCCATGGAGGACGCCGTCTTCGACCCGGAAGAAGTGGAAGGCTTCGAATTCGGTATCAAGAGCACCCACCTCGGCGGCAGCCTGTCCCTGGAGGCCGAGGTCTACTACTACGAGTTCGAAGACCTGCAAATCGACTTCTTCAACTCGCCCACATTCGCCTTCATCACCGAGAACGCGGGCAAGGCCGAGACCAAGGGCGCGGAGGTCCAGGCCACTTGGCTGCCGCCGCAGGTGGAAGGCCTGACCCTCTATGCGTCCCTGGCTTACAACATCGCCGAGTACAAGGACTTCGTCGCACCCTGCTTCGCCGGCCAAACACAGGCCATGGGCTGCAACATCTTCAATCCTGGTGAGGTACCGAAGCAGCAGCTCAGCGGGACCAAACGCCCGTTGGCGCCGAAGTGGTCCGCTGCCATGCGTGCCGCCTATGAGCGGCCTGTGGGGCATGGCCTCGTCTTCGGCATCGCCAGCAATCTGCAGTTCAAAGATGACCACGGGCTGTTCGCCTTTGGCCATCCCGCTGACCAGCAGAGCAGCTATGCCACAGTGGATGCGACGCTGAGCCTGCGCAGCGAGGATTACAGCTGGCAGCTGGAACTCATCGGCCGTAACCTCACCAACAAGTTCGCCATGTTGAGCTCCGGTGACACTCCGTCCACGGGTGGCAATACGGGCACGGATCAGGGCTTCTTCGCCGACCGCACCGGCAACCCGATCCTGCCGCGAACGATCGCCCTGCGTCTGACCTACCAGAACCTCTAAATGATCTACCGGGCGGTGGCCCCCCAGACCACCGCCCGGCAGCGATCCGTTCAGGCTGATTCACTTCCAGCTCCCGCCGGCATCCGTGGTAGCCTTTCGCGCCTGAAATGACCCCCATGGCAGCCCGCGTGAATCCCCTCGAAAGCATCGACCACATCCTGAGCACAGCCCGCTCGGTCCGCCGCCATCTCGACTTCGAGCGGAGCATCCCCGACCAGGTTCTGCTCGACTGCATCGACATCGCAACCCAGGCACCGAGCGGCCTCAGCGAATCCTGGCGTTTCGTCATCGTCCGGGACGGCAAGCGCAAGTCCGAGATCGCAGCCCTGTATCGGGCCGCGCTAGAAGAACTGGTGCGCGCCCGGGGTCTCGAGGTGAAACCCACCCAGAACGCCCTGACGGCAAGGCTGCACGAGATGCCGGCCCTGCTGTTCGTCTGCGCGGAGGACGTTCCCGACCTCCACGAGCTTTCGCAGCAGGTGGCGTTCTACGGATCCGTGCTGCCCGCAGCCTGGTCACTGATGCTGGCCCTGCGGGCCAGAGAAATCGGCGCCACCTGGACCAGCCTGCTGATGGCCCGTCACACGGACGTCAGCCGCCTCCTGGAGCTTCCGGAGGGGGCACTGCCGCTGGTGATGCTGCCGGTGGCCTATACGAAGGGTGCACGCCTGCGCCGGGCAGAACGCCTGCCGAGCCGGGAGGTGACCTACTTCGATCGCTGGGGGATGACGCGAACAGAGGAGGAGTGAAGAGGCGTGAACCGGCGCGCCACCATGCAGCGCGCCGGTCTGAAAGCAACAGCTCAGGAGGTCTTGCCGACCCGTGGCGTCTTGTCGGTCCGCCGCTCGTAGCGGGCCGTCGGGCGCTTCCCGTTTTCATCGACGATGTCGAATTCTTCGGCCAGATCCTCGACCCACTGGATCGTACCGCTGCGGGCCATGAGGTCCTTGGCACCAAGCAGGGCAACGGCCGAACGGCCGACGAACAGGGGGGTCTGGGACTGGGACAGATCCATTTCCTGGGATTTGGCCACATCCTGAATGAACTCGGTGGCCACGGATCCCGGATACAGCACCACAGCCGCCACGCCCTTGGGCTCGAGTTCCACGGCCATGTCCGCCGTCAGACGATCGAGACCCGCCTTGCCGGCGCCGTAGGAGCTCGAGAAATGATAGCTCTGCCCACCCGGCGAGGAGACGTTGATCATGGCAGCACCCGGCCCAGCCTTGAACAGCAGAGGTGCGGCGTGCCAGCTCGCCACATAGTGGGCCCGCAGGCCGATCCCCACCTGGTCGTCCCAGATGCTGATCGGATGATCCCAGAAACCACCACCCCAGGCCGGCGGATCGGGGATCTTGTAGACGTTGTTGACCAGGATATCGATGTGGTCGACTTCGGAGGCAATACGCTTGAACAGCGCCTCGATGTCGGCATCGTCACCGTGATCGCACTGGATGGCGCGGCCTTCGCCACCAGCTTCCGTCACCTGGCGGGCGGTGGTGTCGATGGTGCGCTCGCCCGGACCGGTGGAACGACCGGTAACGTAGACGGTGCAACCCTGCTCACCAAGGGCCAAGGCGATGCCCTTGCCGATGCCGCGGCTGGCGCCCGTCACTACCGCGATCTTGCCTGTCAATGCTCCCATCGGTACCTCTCGTCATGCCGTGAATGATCGGCCGCATATGGATGCGGGCTGCAGATATTCAGAGCATTCGTGCGTGAATGCAAATCAGGCCACGCGCCTGTGGGAGAATGGGCACTGGATGGAGCCGGGAAACAAGCACCATGGCATCGATTTCACTGTCACGCATCCTGGCCTACTGGGCGCAGCGGCAACCTGAGGCCGCCGCCGTCACCCACGAGGCCCGGACCCTGACCTGGGCGGCATTCGAGGCAGCGACCAATCGGCTGGCCAGGGCCTACGCGGAACAGGGCGTGGCCGCCAATGATTTCGTGACCATTGCCCTGCCCAACGGCATCCCGTTCTTCGAAGCGACTTTCGCTACCTGGAAGCTCGGCGCCACGCCACAGCCGGTATCGGCCCGGCTGCCGGCGGCGGAACTCGGCCGGCTGCTGGACGTGGGCCAGCCGAAGCTGGTGGTGGGGGTGGACGCGGCAGCACACCCGGACGCGAACACCCTGCCGGCGGATTTCGAACCCGACCCAGCGCTGTCCGATGCACCGCTACCCGAGCGCACCGCCACCTCCTTCAAGGCCATGACCAGTGGCGGCAGCACCGGACGCCCGAAGCTGATCGTCTCCAAGCTCCCCGCGGCCTGGGATCCGGACCTGGAATACCTCAACTTCG
>SLTB01000336.1 GCA_007130155.1 Pseudomonadales bacterium | reverse complement strand
CTCTACCGTACGGTCTCGCGACCTTCTAAACTACAGCCTCGCGCCCACCAACACTACAACTCCGGGACGGTTTGCCCCCGGCACGCTGCCCCACCAATCAGTCGACGTAGGTGCCCACGAGATAGGGCTCCATCATGGCCCAGGCAGCCGGAGTGTGATCTCGGCCGTAGCCCTTGCTGCGCATACCTTCGGTAGCCTCTTTTCCACACCAGGGTTCGAGAACGAAGGGTGGCGTCGGGTGCTGCGGGACGTAGTTGGTGAAGTCGTAGACTTTGCCCTCGATAGCCATCCAGCAATTGTCGAGGCTGCCGTGCTCGGCCAGGGTGGCGGCATCGATCTCGGGCAGCGCCTCGGCGGTTTCCTCTGCGACACTGTCCGGCGCCAGCGCCGACAGGGTCAGAACCGTGACCACGCTGGCCCAGAAGGCCACGACCGCGGCAAATGTCAGTTTCGGTATCACGAGCAGTTCTCCTCGATGTCACTCATAGCAGATCGAATTCCTCAGTGACGATACGGCTGCCTGGCACCCCTGCGCTCAGGGCCACCTGCTGGGCCAATGTCAGGAGCGGCCCGGGGCCGCAGATGTAAACCGTCCTGTCGCTGGCGTTTGGACAGCGCTCATTGACGAAGGTGCTGTCGAGTGGCCCTTCCTTATAGAAGTAGTGCATCTGCACATGGAAACCCGGCAAGCTGGCCGCCACGTCCTCGAACTCATCCAGCCAAAGCGCACGCGCCTCGTCCTGGACGCAGAAGATCAGCACGACATCCACCCGCTCACCAACACCTGCGAGATGACGCGCTCGCGCAAGAAACGGCGTAATACCGATACCCCCAGCGATCCATAGCTCGGGCGCATCCGGCGTCGAGGTCTTCGGGAAGAATCCACCGTAAGGTCCTTCCAAGCGCACTTCGCTGCCCTCGGCAATGTTACCGATGGCGCGGCTGGCATCACCAAGGGCCTTGATTGCAATGCGCAGGCCCGGCTCGCCGGGGGCCGAAGACAGGGTATAGGGGTGCTCCTCACCAAAGCCCGCCGTGAGGTTCGGATCCTGTGGCGTGAGATAAACGAACTGCCCCGCCTCGTATAGCAGGGCCGGCCCCTCCGTGGTCAGATTCAGTTCCACCACGTTGTTGGCGGGCCGATCCACCCTCGCGACGCGATAGCTGCGGCGACCGAAGCGACGGGACCAGACGAATCGGTAGCCGATGGACGCCACCGCCAGGGCGGCCAGGCCGACCCAGAGCACCCATTCCCAGATCCAGGGCAGGGTCCGAGAGAGGTAGAAGGTGTGCACGAGGGCCAGCACCACCGCGGGTGCAGCCAGCCGGTGCAGGTGTTTCCAGCGCTGATAGTCGGGGTTGCCGAAGAAGCGATAGCCGGGCCCGAGAAACACCATCATCAGGAGCAGTGCGCCCCAGCCGGTCCAGAGTGCGACATCGGCACCGCGCGGAATGAGCGTCGCCACCGCGACGTCGAGACTGAATCCCGCCGCGGCGAACATCAGCAGTAACGGGTGGGCCAGCAGCAGCAGGAAAGCGGCGGTGGCGAGCTGGTGGTGGGTCTTCCAGAGCTTGGTGAGACCACCGAAGGGACGATCGAAACCCGGTACCCGACAGCTCAGGATCGCCGCCCCCAGCATCAGCGCCAAACCGGCGATGCCGGTGAGTCTCCCAAGGAAATTCAGGAAGGCCGACGGACTGGAGAGGTCCCTTTCGCCCAAAGTGGTCAGGACCACTAAGGCTGGCAGCAGCGCCAGCGTCCAGATCAATGTTCTCGCTAACTTTGGGGACATGTCAGAACCGGTGCAAATAGCTCAGGGTGACCCAATTGGCGCGATAGCGAGGGCTGGCCTCGCCGAACAGCAGCACCTGCGCCACGCTGGCCGGGCCGACGCCATCTAGGGCGAAGTCGCGACTTCGGTAACGCTCATGCTCGAAGGCAAAGCGGATACGGGCGGCCTCGGAAATGCGCTGCGTGGCCGAGATACTCACCACCTGCAAGCGGGTGGAGAGATTCGGCAGATCAGCCGCTGCCAGAGCCGGCCCGGCCTGGACGCCGATCTGGCCCCGGGATCGTGAATCCGTGTAGTCCACGCTGAGATCCAAGGCCCTGCTGCTGCCATCCGTGGTGGCGAAACCCACGTCGAGCCCGTCCACATCCAGGCTCAGGCCCCAGGTTTCATGCGTGTCCTGGGTGTCCACGGACCAGTCCCGCTCGGGATCATTGACCGTGGGAGGGGCCGCCGTGAATGAACGCGCCCGCTGTGCGCTGGCGTAACGATCGTGATGGTAGAACGCGCTGAAACGCACCCTGTCGCTGGGCACGTAGCCGGCATCGAGCATCCACGAACGCAGCCGGCTCTCGTCGAGGCCGAACAGATCCTCCCGGTAATCGTCCCGGCTCCAGGCGAACGCGGCCCCCAAATGCCAGTTGTCTGCAGGATGGAGGTCGGCACGGAGCTGGACCCGGTCTCGATCCCGGTCCGCCAGATAGTAGCGCCGCAGATTGGGATGATTCTCGAAGGCTTCCGGATCGACGCTGCCCGGCACCCGGGTGGCCAGCAGGGGACGATTGCCGACATAGCGGCTGGTGTTGCGGCGCTCGTGGCTGGCGTCCAGCCCGAGGCTGACGGCCTCGAAGCGCTGGGTTCTCACCCCAGCGCGGAAGACGTGCTCCCGAGCGGTATTGACCTCGGAGAAGTCGCGCTTGCGCAGGCGATTTTCGTAGCCGAAGTTCAACCGCGTGCGCTGCGGCAGACGATAGGCGGCATCGAAACCGATTTCGCGGCGAGTGAGTCCGTAGGGACGGTTGATACGCCCGTTCTCCGCTGCTACCTGCAAACCGGCATCGCCGGAGACGGGCTGATAGACGTCCTGGGGTGTGTTGTTGTCCCGGTCCTCATAGCGGATCCGTCCCACCAGGTTGAGCCGCCGCAGCGGCCGGCTGTTGAGACGAAGGTGGGCCAGCGTGGTGTCCACCTTGCCGCTCAAGTCCGCCCTGGGCAGAGGGATGGGCGCCAGATCTGCATCGACGCTGTAGGGCAGGAAACGCTGATCCTGGCGCATGCGCCCTCGAGCGAGATCGAGGCTGGCCCGCGTGGTGGGGGTCAACGTGAGCTGGCCGAACAGCCGCAGTTGTTGGAAGTCGTTGTCCGGCAGGAGGGCCAACTGCCCAAAGCCGTCCGGAAACCCTGCGCCGGGCTGCCACTGGACCTGGGGGCCGAAGGGGTTCTGCCAACTCAATTCCCGGTCCCTGTTGCGGAAAAAGGAGGCGTGCCAGGCAGCACCAAGCAGATGGCCGCCACCTTCCCGCAGGATGCTGACGTCGAAAGTGTCGGTCTCGTAGTCCACCGGCGCCGGCAGCAGTGCCGCCCGCGAATTACCGCCGTTGGTGCCGATGGTGCCAGCCATCTCGCTGCGGCCGTCCTTGATCTGGCGCCGCATCGTCGCGTCGAAGCGCCAGCCATCAGCAAAGTGCAGCCGATAGTCCAGGCTGGCATCTCGCCGCCGTTGGCGCTGACTGAAATCCAGCAGATTCTCATCCAGGGTGGTCATGGCGGCCGTGGAGGCCTCTGCCGCTTCCCAGCCAGCCGGCAAGGTCAGGCGCTGACTGCCGACGCCAAGAAAGGGTGTCTGCCCGTCCTCGAAGAGATTGCGCGGGGTTTCCTGGAAGCTCAGCCGCAGACGCTGGCTGCCCTGGTCACCCATCTCGACCTCGAAGCGACGGGAGTCGAAGCCGACCCGGTCACCTTCCAGGCTCCAGTAACGCGTGGCGCCACTATCCCATACAGGCCGTGAGCTGAATCGGAAGTTAGCGATCACTTCCAAGCCATCGCTGACCAGCCCCGTGTACTTGCCGTAACGGAAGGAGCTCTCATCGAGATAGCCGACACCAAGCTCGACTTCACCTTCGACCACGCTGTCTGCATGGGCCAAGCCCGCCAGCGTGAACGCAGCTGCCAGCAGCCAGCGCCTCATCGGATCAACCCCGCACCGGAAGGATGGTTGGAGCCATGAACCTGGGTGTGGCAATTCAGACAGTCACGACCCAGGACCTGCCTTGAGGCGCCCTGCGGAGGCACGCCCAACCCACTCTCGACGGTGGAGGGGTGGAACTGGGACAGATGGCACTCCTGGCACATCCAGGGCGAGCGCCGCGACAGCAGGTTGCGATGACTGGACCCATGAGGCTCGTGACAACTGCTGCAGTCCTCTGCCACTGGCGCATGTTCCCACAGGAAGGGTCCGCGGTACTCCGCATGGCAGTCGTAGCAACTCTCATTCAGCGTCCCTCGTGAGAGTTCACCTGGAGTGAGGCTACCGTGCGGCGCATGACAGTCAGTGCAGACCATGTTCCCGGAACGTACTGGATGGGTGGATGGCCGCAGAAATTCAGAGCGGGTCCGACGGTGGCAATCGCTGCAAACCTCGACCTGACTGAGCCGGGACATGACCCGGTCCGCAGGCGTATGCAGCTGGTGACAGTCGGTGCAGGCCACCTCCTCGAACTGATGAGCACTACCTTGCCAATGATGGCCCGTATCCGCTTGATGGCAGTCTAGGCAGGGGCGATCCTTCAGCGATGCAGGTTCGCTGGCCGTGAAGCCAATGGCCGTGGCCGGACGGCCTCCATCCTCTCTGCGACCCATGACGTGATCCGCGCTGGGACCATGGCAGGCCTCACAGGCCCGCTGTCCTTCGGCAAAGGGAGTGCGGCCGTCACCGCGAAGGCCGTGAACAGTGTCGAGGATGTCATGAGCAGGCCACTGACTGCCCTCGCCATGGCACATCAGACAGCCCTCAAGGCCGCGATCGAGGTATTCGCCTTCCGGCACGGGATCAGCGTAGCCCCACCCATTGCTGAAGCCGAGCAGGCCCAGCCAGGCAAGCAATCCTGCGAGCGCAGACCTCATTGCGCCACCGCGAGCCACCGTGATTCCCACTACAACCACGCCAAGACCCCTTCCACCGCTAAATACCCACCGTCCTTACCATCATGCCATCAACAGCGGGTCACCGCGTTGACCCGAATCATGAGTTCTGCCGACGTCGACTTGCTTCACTGCGGGCGGCGCGGCGGACGATGTAGGCGATAATCGCGATCATGATGCCCGCCACGGGCCAGCCGAACAGACGGCTGTAGACCAGATACTCGCCTACCGTGAAGCCACCAAAAAGCATCCAGGTACGCACCGCGCCTTGAAAGATGTTCACGACAACGAATACCCCCGTGGCCATCATAAAAGCGCGATGCCCCAGCGGCAGCAGGTCTCTCAGTGCTGGCCACATGTCCCGCAGTACCAATCCCACCACCGGGCGCCCGAGCATCAGACTGCCCAGGCCGAGGCTGGCGAGCAGGAAGTCGATGGCCGCATCCCGGGCCAGAAACGCCCGCTCGTCCTCCAGGACGATGCCCACCACTGCCGCCACGGTCGCCACCAGAAGGCCAAACAGGGCGAAGATGCCCACCAGACCCTTGCGGTCGCTGGCGTAGTAGGCAACCACGGTGGCGATGAAACCGAAACCGATGGCAGCGTAGGCGTGCCACTGATAGCCAATGTAAAACGCCACCACGGGCAGAATCCCGAAGAGAACGCGGAAGTCGGGCCTGCTCGGCGGCCGCGGTGGGACCTTGTCCGAACCGAAGGTGTCCATGACCCAAGCATACTGAAGCGTCCGGTTTCCGGTGACGGATTTCGAACAGGTGGCCTGACTTCGATACCATGGCCACCACCGGAAGCAACCTGAATGGTAGGAGCACGATGCCCGAGCCGCGTCTGCCACTTGTGCCAAAAGTTTTCGTCGCGCTCGTCCTGACGACCCCTCTGGGTCTGGGTACCGGTCCTGTCATGGCCATGGGTGGCCACTACGTGGTGGACGATGCGGCCACGGCGGCTCCCGGCCGCTGCGAGGCCTACGCCTGGTACAGCCGAGGCGGCAGCGACGATCAGGCGGTCGAGGCTGAACTGGCCTGCAATCCCCTCGGCAACCTGGAACTGACGGTTGGCCTGGGTCGGTTCAAGGATGGGGACAGCTGGGAAACGGGCGCCGCGCTCGAAGCCAAGCACATCGTCAGGCAAGCGGCCGTCGGCGGCTGGGGCTGGGGTGTGGTGGGGCGTTCAGAGTGGCGCGACACCTTCGGCGATCACGCCAACGCACAGCTCTACCTTCCCGTGACAGTCATCGTGAACGATCGCGTTGCGTTGCACGTCAACGGCGGCGGCGTCTGGGAGCGTGATGATCGCAACGCCGCCACCTGGGGCGTGGCCGCAGACGTGAATCTGACCCCGCAGCTGAACCTGATCGGAGAGAGTTACGGCACCCATCGTGGCGACACCGAATTCCAGATCGGCCTGCGCAGCCGCTTCGGCGGCGGCGGCCAAGCAGACTTGAGCTACGGCTGGGCCCGGTCGAACAGCAGCGACAACTGGATCACCCTGGGACTGGCCTGGATGCTTTAATGGCCACGAACCCGGGTTCGACCTGCGCCCATGCAGCTGGGGTGAGCCATGTTCGAAGGCATTCGCGAGATCATTCGGCCCAGTCGTGGAGCCGGTCTGGCCTACCCACCGCAACTTGCGCTGCTGCTGCACAATCCGCTGCGCATACTGATCCTGTCTCCGGCCGAGCTGATGCGCCGGCTGGATGTACGGCCCCAAGATCGCGTCCTGGAACTCGGGCCGGGGCCAGGCTACTTCAGCGTCGCAGTCGCCCGCGCCCTGCCGAAGGGGCAACTGCTGCTGGTCGATCTGCAACCGGCCATGCTCGCCAAGGCAAAAGCGCGCCTGACACCTTCGGGACTGAACAACATCCACTACTACGCTGCGGACGCCCG
>SLTB01000019.1 GCA_007130155.1 Pseudomonadales bacterium | reverse complement strand
CGGATTGTCGTGGATGAACAAGGGATTGTCGTGAAATGTCATGCCTTCGGGGGTGCCTCGGGAGCCTGGAAATGGATCCGCAAGCCTGAGCTGTCGCAAGAAGTCGCGAGCTTGTCGTGTCGCGACATGGATCGTGGGCGCCCCTGCATCGACATTGGTCGCCTGGATCATGGCGGCGGAGCGACTTCTTCAGATGTCCGAATGGGGATACCGGATGGACCCGGGCGGATGGAAGGTCCGCTGGAACGAGCGGCTGGCCCGTCTCGCGCGGGAGCGCGGCGACTGGCTGGACCTTACCGTGGCCGAAGCGTCTCGGGATGCGGCGCGGCGTGCGCCGGATCGGGTGCTGCTCGTGGATGGGGAGCGGGAAGTCACCGCGGGTGAGATCTGGGAGCAGGCGCGGGCCTTGGCCGGCTGGTTCCGCGAGCAGGGGCTGGTGGCGGGAGACGTGGTCTCTTTTCAGCTGCCGAACTGGTGGGAGGCTGCGGTGGTGAACATCGCGGCGGCAGCGCTGGGGCTGGTGGCCAATCCCATTGTGCCCATCAACCGCGACGCCGAAGTGCTGCACATGCTCAATGCGGCAAGCTCCCGCGTCATGTTCGTGCCGGGTCAATTCAGGTCCTTCGACTACCTGGCGATGATGGACCGGCTGGCATCGCGCCTGGATGCACCTCCGGTGACAGTGCTGGTGCGCGCTCAGGCACCGGGCCGGCTCAGTCTGGCGGCGATCACTCAGGACGCGGTGCCCATCGCTGATGTGGTGCCGGTGAATCCGGATGCGGTCAAGCTGTTGATGTACACCTCGGGGACGACGGGTACGCCCAAGGGCGTGCTGCATTCCCACAACACCATCAACGCCGATGCGGTGAAGATGCGCGCGGCCCTTGCGCTGACGGCGAACGATCGGATCTTCTCGCCGTCGCCGGTGACCCATGTCAGCGGCTACCTCTGGGCGCTGAACATGCCCTTCGTGGGCGATGTCCCTGCGGTCATGCTCGATGTCTGGGAGCCGACGAAGGCGCTGGATCTCATGCGCCGGCATGGCTGCACCTTCTCGGTGGGTGCTACGCCCTTCCTGCGGGAACTGCTCGCGGTGGCGCAGCAGGAAGGGGAGCGGTTGCCGGCACTGTGCAACTACATGTGCGGCGGGGCGTCGGTGCCGCCGTCGCTCATCTATGCCGCGGCCGAGCAGTTCTCTCATTGCATCCCCTGGCGGACCTTCGGCGCCACCGAGGCGCCGACGATGACCTGCGGGCCGGCGTCGAGGTCGCGGCTTAAGGAGGCTGCCGAGACCGACGGCCGCTTGCACGGGGCGGAAGTGAAGATCGTCGATCTCGACACCGGTCTTCCGGTGGCAGCGGAGGCCGAAGGCGAGATTCTCGTGCGCGAACCGAGCATGGCGCTGGGCTACGCGAGCTGGGCGGACACGGTGGAAGCCTACGATGCAGACGGCTTCTTCCGCATGGGCGATCTCGGTCGCCTGGTGGCAGGCGAGCTGCTCATCTGCACGGGCCGCAAGAAGGATCTGATCATTCGCGCGGGGGAGAACATCAGCGCCAAGGAGATCGAGGACGTGCTGATGCAGGCGCCGGCCATCGCCGAGGTGGCAGTGGTGTCCATGCCCAGCGCGCGGACCGGAGAGGCCATCTGCGCCTTTGTCATCCCCGCCAACGGCGCCGAAGTAGCGCTGACTGATCTAGCAAAGCTCATCGCCGAGGCGGGGCTCGCCAAGCAGAAAACACCTGAACACATCGAGCTGATGGACGATCTGCCGCGAACAGCCTCTGGCAAGGTGAAGAAGGACGCGCTGCGGGAACTCGCCCGGGCCAAGGCTTCGGCCTTATGAACCTGCCTGCCCGACGCAATCGGCTGTCGCAGAACGCGAGCAGCGCACTCTGGGAGCGGACTTTTCCGCGAATACAGGATTAGACATCAGGAGCTTGCGGGGATTTCGCGGATGAATCCGCTCCCACGGGGGGCGCGACGCTGGACTTTGCAACAGCCTCGTTAGGAGAGCTCACATTGGAACTGGACTTCACAGCGCAGGAGCAGGCCTTCGAAGAAGAGGTTCAGCGCTTTCTTGCGGATGCTCTGCCGCCGTCGCTGGCAGCGAAGGAGGCGCAGGGCTTTCACCTGCATCGACGTGATGTGGCGCCCTGGCATCAGGCGCTGTGGCGGAAGGGCTGGATCGCGCCGGGATGGCCGCAGCACTTCGGTGGCACGGGCTGGTTGCCCATGGAGCGTTTCCTGTTCGAACGCGCCTGCGGTGTGGCGAACGCGCCCGAGGTGAGTCTCATCGCGCTGTCCATGGTGGGGCCGGTGCTGTGCGAGTTCGGGTCCGATGCGCTGAGGGAGCGCTTCCTGGAACCGATCCGGCGCGGCGATCTCTGGTTCTGCCAGGGTTTCTCGGAACCGGAGGCCGGATCGGATCTGGCCGCCGTTCGCTGTCGGACCCGGTTCGAGGGCGACAGCATCGTGCTCAACGGGCACAAGATCTGGACCACCGATGCGCACATCGCCGACTACATGATCTGCCTGGCGCGGACCTCCGATGTGGGACGCCCCCGGGAAGGATTATCGATGATTCTGATCCCCATGGATGCGCCCGGGGTCCGGGTGCGGCCCATCGCCACGCTTGATGGGGATCACCATATCAACGAGGTGTTTCTGGAAGACGTGGCAGTGCCCCTGGAGAACCTCGTCGGCGAAGTGAACTCGGGCTGGGCCCAGGCCCGGTATCTGCTGGGGCGGGAGCGTACCCATAACGCCTACGTGGGCATGTTGCGACGTTATCTGGCGCGCTTCCCCGGACTGCTGCAGCGGCAGCTGGCGGCGGGGCTGGACGCCCGGGTGGCGGATGGCCTGCTGCGGGATCACGTGCAACTGTCGCTGGATGTGGAGGCTCACGAATGGTCGGTGCTCCGGCTGCTTGCGGATGAGGAATCGTCGCAGCTGCGGGCGGGGGCCTCGGCGGTGAAGATCCGTGGCTCTGAGCTGTTGATGAAGGCCTCGGAACTGGAGCTGATGGCACTTGGGTCCCAGGTGATTCCGGCGATGACGCCCGCCATGACGCATACAACGGCACAGCCGCTGCCGGCGGGGGCGGGTGCCGACGCGCCGGGCCGCGTTACCCAATCCCTGTACTGGCGTGCCGCTGCCATTTTCGGCGGCACCAATGAAATCCAGCGCGGGATCATCTACTCCACGCTGTTCCACCGCTGACCGGAGTACGCAGGCATGGACTTTCGAATCAGCGATGAACAGCGCCTGCTGCGTGACACCGCGCGCAAGGTGCTCGCGGAGGCCACGGGGACCTCGGGCGACGACGCCTGGATGCCGTTCCGGGAACTGGGCTGGACCGCGTTGCCCATCGACGAAGCTCACGATGGGCTTGGCGGCAGCCTGGTGGATCTGGCTTTCCTGCTGGAGGAGCTGGGCCGGGCCCGCTGTCAGGTGCCCTATCTTGAATGCTGTGTGCTGCCGGCCATGTTGCTGAAGGCTCTGGCTTCCCGGGGCGTGGCACATGCTGAGCTGTTGGGATCGCTGGCCCGGGGCGAGCAGCGCCTGGGTGTTGCCGTCGAGGAGCGATCGTCGGCGGAATCCGTGGGTGCTTTCTCGACGCGCCTCGCAGCGACGCCATCCGGTTTTCGCCTCATTGGCGAGAAGTTGCTGGTGGTGGGCGGTGCGGCCTGTGATGGGCTTCTGGTGGTGGCCGTTGCGGACCATGAAACCTGTCTGGTCTACGTCCCGCCGGATGCAGCCGGGGTTCGGATCCGGGGCTATTCGGCGGTGGATGGTCGGGAGCTGGCCGACATCGAGTTCGTGGATGTCCCAGTGTCGGAGTCCGCCGTGCTCGCTCGAGGTACGGCGGTGGACGAGGCTCTGGTGGAGGCGCAGGCCATCGCGCTGACCCTGCAATGTGCGGACATCGTCGGCGCCATGGAAGCCAGCATGGAGATGACGGCGGAGTACCTGCAGCAGCGGCAGCAGTTCGGCCAGAAGCTGGCCAGCTTCCAGGCGTTACAGCACGGCATGGCAGTTCTCTTCATCGCCTGCAACGAGGCCCGCTCCATGCTCTTCCGCGCGCTTTCGGCCCTCGGCCAGGCCGACATTTCGCTGCGCCGCAGAGCGGCGTCGGGCTGCAAGGTGAAGGTGGCGGCCTGCGCCCGGCAGGTGACGGGCATGGCAGTTCAGTACCACGGCGCGCTGGGCATGACGACGGAGTACGCGGTGGGCCATTACCTCCGGCGCAGCATCGTTGCTGAGCAGCTGTTCGGCAACGCCCACTATCACCTGGCGATGTGTCTGGCGGATCACGCCGCTGTCGCCAAATGACCGCAAGTTGTCGTAGCGGAGCAAGACGCGGCGCGTCGATCCTGGTGACGATCATGCGACTCGGCAGAGCTCTACGACTCACTGCATCTTATTCAGGAGACGCACCATGAACGACCATGCTTCCCGATTCGGACCCGAGCGGGTTCGGGATGACTTCGTGCCCAAGGATGCGTACCACTCGAGGGACTTCGCTGAGCTCGAAAGGGAACGGCTCTGGCCCCGGGTCTGGCAGCTCGCCTGTCGGGAGGAGGAGCTGCCGGAGCCGGGTGATTATGTCACCTACGATATTCTCGACGACTCGATCGTCGTGGTGCGCAACGAGCAGGGCGAGGTGGCTGCCTTTCACAACGTCTGCGTTCATCGCGGACGGCGGCTTACCGAGGGTTGCGGCCATCTGCGTCAGTTCGTCTGCCGCTTCCATGGCTGGCGTTACGGCCTCGATGGCGCCGCTTCGCGGGTTGTGGACCGCGAGGACTGGGGCGATACGCTTCAGCCGGAAGATCTGCGGCTGGCACCTGTCCGCTGTGCCACCTGGGGCGGTTTTGTGTTCATCAACATGGATCAGGATGCAGAGCCGCTGGAGGCGTTTCTGGATCCGGTGCCGGCCTTCACCGACAAATTCGAGTTCGAGAAGCTGCGCTTCCGCTGGTACAAGACGGTGATCATGGCGGCCAATTGGAAGACGGTGCTTGGCTTCTTCAGCGAGTTCTATCACGTGCAGCAGGCGCATCCGCAGCTGCTGGAGTTCACCGACGACTACTCCATCAGTAGGGAGTTCGGCCGTCATGCCCGCATCTCCTTCGCGGGTGAGGGGGCGGTGCCCTTCCGTCGCTCGCCGCGTCTGCCTGCTGCCGAGGAGCCGTCGCTGAAGCAGCACATCGTGGCCTTTGCCGAGGTGTATCGGAATCAGCTGGGGGCCATGCTCAGTGAGCGCCATTACGAAGCCGTTCAGCAACTGAACCACGCGGTGCCCGATGATGCGCCCAACGATGTGGTGATGGCGAAGTGGGTGGAGCTGCAGATGGCCGCGGCGGAGGAGGATGGTGCCGGCTGGCCGGCGGAGCTCACGCCTGAGTACATCGAATCCTCCGGGCTCGACTGGCACCTGTTTCCGAACACCATCTTCCTGCATGGTTTCGTCGATGGCGTGCTCTGGTATCGGGTACGGCCGAACGGGGACAACCCGGACTCCTGCATTTTCGACATCTGGGCCCTGGACCGTTATGCGCCGGGTAAGGAGCCGAAACTGAACCGTGAGTTCTATTCGGACTGGCGCGAAGCGGATTGGGGGCGCATCTTTGAGCAGGACTTCGTCAACATTCCCGAAGTCCAGCGTGGCCTGAAGTCGCGAGGCTATCAGGGCGATCGGACCAATCCGGTGCAGGAGCGGGCGATCTCCAACTTTCACCGTGAGCTGCGCCGGTTCATGCAGGACTGAGCGCTCAGCGACGGCAGCATGGAGCAGTGAAGATGGCGGGTCGGTTGGCGGGCAAGGTGGTGATCATCACCGGCGGGGCGCGGGGACAGGGCGCCGTGGAAGGCGAGCTGTTTGCCTCCGAGGGCGCAGAAGTGGTCCTCACCGATGTGCTGGAAGACGAGGGCCGGGCGGCAGCAGCGGCGATCGGCTGCGGCTTCATGGCGCAGGATGTCAGCCTGGCCGAGGACTGGCAGCAGGTGGTCGACGATGTCGATGCGCGCTTCGGGCGGATCGACGTGCTGGTCAACAACGCGGCGATCTTTCAGCGCAGGAAGCTTGCGGATACCACGCCTGAAGATTTCGAGCGGCTGTTCGCCATCAATGTTCGCGGTGTTTTCCTCGGCATGAAAACCGTCTCGCCGGTCATGCAGCGGGCAGGGGGCGGCTCCATCATCAACATCTCTTCGCTGGCCGGGCTCGTGGCTGCGCCGGGTGCCTTTGCCTACGGCGCGTCCAAGTGGGCGGTGCGGGGCATGACCAAGACGGCGGCCGTGGAGCTGGCGAAGTACGGTGTTCGCTGCAATTCCATTCACCCCGGCATGATCGAGACGGACATGCTCGATCAGGTCACCCTCGGTGATGACGGTCGACGCCAGCGTATGCTGGCTTCCGTCCCGCTCGGTCGCGTTGCGGAACCGCTGGACATCGCCCGCATGGCGCTGTTTCTCGCCAGTGACGAAAGCCGCTATGCCACGGGTGCGGAGTTCGTCGTGGATGGCGGCTCCCACGCACTCTGAAACTGTCGCTTTCCGTTCGCTTTTTGTCCTGTCGCATCAAGACCTGCCCCACGCGCGCTCAGTAGTCTGATTCTGTCGCCATAGTCGGTCCGCGGTTGCGTTGCGGACCGGTGTTCACACACGAATCAACAGACTGACTTACCGGGGAGATGCCCATGTACGCTTACCGCGCATCGCTTGCCCTCCTGGCGCTCGCCTGCTCCAGCCCCGTGCTGGCTCAGCCTTCGGCGGCAGGACAGCAGGTGCTGGAAGAGATCATCGTCACTGCTCAGCGGCGCGCCGAGCGACTGCAGGACGTCCCGATTTCCAT
>SLTB01000038.1 GCA_007130155.1 Pseudomonadales bacterium | reverse complement strand
CTGCACAACATGGTGGCTGCGGCCCGCGCGGCGGGTCTTTGGCGGCCGCGTGTGAATCTGGTGTCGGCAGTCGAACTGGGATACTTGCCGCGGGAGGAGGCCCTGGTGGTGGCTACCGGCAGTCAGGGCGACCCCGGCGCAGCGCTCGATCGGCTGGCCCGAGGGAATCACCCTGATCTGGAACTCGAGGCGGGTGACCGCGTGGTGTTTTCCTCGCGGGTCATCCCTGGCAACGAGGAAACCCTGGCGCGTCTGATGCGCAGGCTGAAGCAGCGGCGCGTGGAGGTAATCACTGCTGAGGACGACCTCATTCACGCCTCGGGACATCCCTGCCAGGATGAGTTGCGTGAGCTCTACGAATGGCTGAAGCCCCGTGTCGTGATCCCTGTGCACGGAGAGCCCTTGCATATTGCCGCCCAGGCTCGCCTGGCCAGGGCCTGCGGAGTGCCCATCCAGCTGGCTGGCCGCAATGGCGATCTGTTCATGGTGGCTCCGGTTCCAGGGCTGCGCCGTGACGCTGTCCGCAGCGGCCGCCTCGGACTCGGGCGGCGGGGCATGGACAAACTCGAGATCGATTTGCCCCTGCGGCCTGCTGATTCCGGGGTCATTGCGCTTTCCCAGTGAGTTAGTTGCCCAGGCGTGGTACCATCAGCCGCGCTTTTCGGCCAGTCATCTGAAAACTTCCAAGTTTTCAACGCTTTAGGATCCGTCGTCCGCGTTGTGGCGGTGTTCCCTGGCGTTGTATACCTGTGATGGGTGTTCAGGCGGTCCCCGCAGTCGCGTGGCGGTGGGGCTGACTGGTCCGGTTTCCCGAACTCCACGGCTCAGATTCAGAGAACAGACATGGCTGACCTCTCGCTCTATCGCAATATCGGTATCTTCGCTCACGTTGATGCGGGCAAGACCACGACCACCGAGCGCATCCTCAAGCTCACTGGCAAAATCCACAAGCTCGGTGAAGTGCATGATGGTGCGGCGACCACCGACTTCATGGAACAGGAGCAGGAGCGTGGCATCACCATCCAGTCCGCGGCCACCAGTTGTTTCTGGAACGGCTACCGCCTGAACGTCATCGACACCCCTGGCCACGTGGATTTCACCATCGAGGTCTACCGCTCGCTGAAAGTGCTCGATGGCGGCATCGGTGTTTTCTGCGGCTCTGGTGGAGTCGAGCCGCAATCCGAGACGAATTGGCGCTACGCCAACGAATCGGAAGTGGCGCGGATCATTTACGTCAACAAGCTCGATCGTATCGGCGCGAACTTCTATCGCGTGGTCGACCAGGTGAAGAACGTCCTGGGTGCCCGGCCACTGGTGATGGTCCTGCCCATGGGCGAGGAAGAAAACTTCCGTGGCATCATCGACGTGCTCGAGCAGAAAGCCTGGCTCTGGGACGAGTCCGGCGATCCGGAGAAGTACGAAGTCATCGACATTCCCGAAGAGTATGCCGAGAAGGCTGCCGAGTATCGCGAGCAGTTGATCGAAACTGCGCTCGAGCAGGACGATGATCTGATGGAAGCCTACCTCGAAGGGCAGGAACCTTCGATTGCGGACATCAAGCGCTGCGTGCGTCGGGGCACCATCAAACTCGATTTCTTCCCGACCTACTGTGGCTCATCGTTCAAGAACAAGGGCGTGCAGAACGTGCTCAACGCCGTAGTTGACTATCTGCCCTGTCCCACGGAAGTGGATCCACAGCCGGAAGTCGATCTCGAAGGCAACGAAACCGGCAAGTTCGCCATCGTCGACGCCGATGCCCCGCTGCGTGCGTTGGCGTTCAAGATCATGGACGACCGCTACGGCGCGTTGACCTTTACTCGCATTTATTCCGGGCGGCTGAAGAAAGGCGACAGCGTGCTCAACACTTTCACCGGCAAGACCGAGCGCATCGGCCGGATCGTGGAGATGCACGCGAATTCCCGCGAAGAGCGTGATTCCGCCCAGGCCGGTGACATTATCGCGCTGCTAGGCATGAAGAACACCCAGACCGGGCACACCCTCTGCGATCCTGACAATCCGGCGACCCTGGAGCCCATGGTATTCCCGGATCCGGTGATCTCCATTGCCATCGCGCCGAAGGACAAGGCCGGCATGGACAAGATGGGCGTGGCTCTGCAGAAGATGGTGCAGGAAGATCCTTCGTTCCGGATCGAGACCGACGAGGACTCCGGCGAGACCATCATGAAGGGCATGGGCGAACTCCATCTGGACATCAAGGTGGATATCTTAAAGCGCACCCATGGGATCGAAGTGGTGGTGGGCAAGCCTCAGGTGGCCTACCGTGAAACGATCACCAAGCGTATTGAGGATTCCTACACCCACAAGAAGCAGACTGGTGGTTCAGGTCAGTTCGCCAAGATCGACTACATCGTCGAGCCGGGTGAGCCCAACACCGGCTATCAGTTCGAGTCCAAGGTCACCGGCGGCAACGTTCCGCGGGAGTTCTGGCCGGCAGTGGAGAAGGGTTTCCGGACCAGCATGGATCAGGGCACGCTGGCTGGCTTCCCGCTGCTCGACGTCAAGGTGACGTTGACCGACGGTGGCTTCCACGCCGTCGACTCCTCGGCCATCGCCTATGAGATCGCCGCCAGGGCGGCCTATCGGCAGACGGTTCCCAAGGCTGCCCCGCAGCTGCTCGAGCCGGTCATGAAGGTGGACGTCTACACGCCGGATGATCACGTGGGTGACGTCATCGGCGATCTCAACCGTCGTCGCGGCATGATCAAGTCCCAGGAGCCCGGCCCCACCGGTATCCGGGTCAAGGCTGATATCCCGCTGTCGGAAATGTTCGGCTACATCGGTGACCTGCGTACCATGACTTCAGGTCGTGGCCAGTTCTCCATGGAGTTCTCGCACTACTCGCCATGTCCGTCGAACGTGGCTGAAGAAGTCATCAGGGAAACCCGGGAGCGCAAGGCCGCGCGTTGATCGAAGTCAAGGCCTGACGCTGTTCCCAAAGGCCCGGCCGTCAGAAGACGGTCGGGCCTTTTTCATTCTCATGCCATCCTCTTCACCTGAGTCCAGGCGTAGATGCCTGCCCCCATCAGCAGCACCACCGCCGTCACCCCCAGCGACAGCCACTGCACCTGACTGAGCAGCATGCCGCAGACCAGGAAGGCGCCGATGGGAATGGTCCAGCCCAGGGGCACTCGATAGCCCGTGGCGTCGGGAAAACGCTTGCGCAGCTGCGGCATGGCGGCAATGCAGGCCATGTAGATGCCGACGCGCACCAGGGAACTCATGGCGGCAAGCCAGAGGAAGGACCCGTAGGCTGCGAGCAGGAAGCTGGCGACGGCGAAGACCATGATCGAACGTGAAGGCGTCCGGTACAGCGGATGGACAGTGCTGAACCAAACTGGCAGCGCACCCTCGCGACCCAGGGCGTAGGTCAGGCGCGGCGCGGTGAACATGGCCCCGGCGAGGTTGCCGCCGACGGAGACGATCACGCCCACGGTGATCAGCAGCGCGCCCGTGGGCCCGAACAGAACGGCGCCCACGTCCACCAGAGGCGATTCGGAATCGCCCAGCTCCGGCAGTACCGCCAGGCTGACCACTTGGATCAGAACGTAGAGCAGCGTCACCAGACCCAGGGCCCAGAACAGACCCTTCGGCATGTTGCGACCGGGATCCTTTGTCTCACCTGCTGGAACCAGCGCGTTCTCCCAGCCGACGAAGGCATAGATCACGATCAGCGCTGCGGTGCCGAAATCGACGATGGGCGGCACGGTGCTGGACTTCGGCAGCAACTCACCGGGGTCGATCCAGGCGAGCCCTGCGATGCAGAGGATGAGCAGCGGCAGGAACTTCAGCACCGTGAGCACGCCGATGGAGCGCATGGCCTGACGGGCGCCGATGATGTTGACGAAGGCCAGGGCGCCGATCACCAGGGCGAGCAGGATCAGCCGCGGCGCACCGCTGCCCGCTGGGGCCCAGAAGAAGGCCAGGGTGGCCACCAGCAGATTGGCGTTGGCCGCGAAGGCGGTCACCCGCGCCAGATAGAAAGCCCAGCCCGCCTGGAAACCGGCCATGGGACCGAAGGCGGTTCGCAGGTAAACGATGGGCCCGCCAGTACCGCGAAAGTGGCTGGCCACTTCGGCCAGACAGAGGAGCACGGCCGCCAGCAGCAGTCCGCAACCTAGGAACACCAGCGGACTCCAAGGCCCGGTCAGCGCAGCGGCGCCGGCGGGGACACCGAAGATGCCGGCGCCGATCATGCTGTTCACCGCCAGAAGCCAGATGCCCCAGGCGGTGAGCTGCCGCAGCAGCGGTTCGTCGTCGGCGGCCTTAGCCTGCATCGCTCACCGACTCACGGCTGCGGACCCGGATATGCCGGCAAGTCCTTCGGGTCCGCCGGTGCGGTTGCGCTCCGTCCGGGTTCTGTTGCGCGACTGAACTGTCGCGCGCCTTGTCTTTCCCAGCATCTCCACGCCCTCGCTTCGCGCATCGGTAAGCGATGCAGGCTAGGTCTACTCACCAGTGTGCGGGCAAGCGTTCGAGGCCGCGCAGGGTAATGGTGGGTTTGCGAACGGGGGCGTCGACGTCGTCGAGTTCCAGGTTCGGCAGGCGTTCGAAGAGCACCCGCAGGGCTTCGTCAGCTTCGATGCGGGCGAGCTGGGCGCCCAGACAGAAATGGATGCCACCACCGAAGGACAGTGGTTTCGCTTCATTCCTGCTGATGTCGAAACGGTCGGGATCCGTGAATATAGCCGGGTCCCGGTTGGCCGCCGCCAGCAGCGTCAGCACCTGATCCCCCTTGGCGATGGCCTGACCTTGAAACTCGAAGGCTTCCAGGGCCGTGCGGCCCGAGAGCTGAACTGACGAGTCGAAACGCAGGAACTCCTCCACCGCGGATGGCGCAAGATCGAGGTCAGCCCGCAGCTTTGCTAGCTCGTCGGGATGGCGCCACAGCGCCAGCAGGCCGTTGCCGATTAGGTTCACGGTGGTCTCGTGGCCGGCAGCGAAGAGCAGCGAAACGTTGGCAATCAACTCGTCGTAGCTGAGCTTGCCGTCTTCGGTCTCGGCATGGACCAGTGCAGTCAGTAGATCGTCCTGGGGTTGCCGGCGTCGCTCGTCAAGAAGCCCGGAGAAGTAGGCGTGATTCTCCTGCACCCTCTGATCGGCGTCGCTGAGTTCATCAGCGCTCATGGGGGTAGGGTCGATGATGCGACCTGCCACCTTGCTGCCGCCGATGAAGCGACTGTGATCCGCCTCCGGGACTCCGAGCATTTCGCAGATCACGAGTACCGGCAGTGGATGATTGAACAGCGCGACCAGATCGCCTGATCCTCCGGCCTCGAAGCGGTCGATAAGGCGGTGAGCGATCTCCCTGACGCGGGGCCGCATGGCTTCGGTGCGACGGGCGTCGAAGGCCTTGGCCACCAGGGCGCGGATGCGACGGTGGTCAGGAGGGTCCATGAGCAGGATAGAATTGCCGAGACCTTTGTAGGCTGGATGGCGCTCGAAGACCTCTTCGCCAAACTGGGTGACCATACGCTCCCGGAAGCCATGGCCGAGGCGACGGTCCCGCAGCAGCTCCTGGCAATCGGCGTAGCGTACCGCCACGTGCAGCGGCGCGTCCGGGACTTTGAACCAGGGCGCGTTCTCGTGCAGCCAGCGATAGGAAGGGTAGGGATCAGCAATGAATTCCGGCGTGAAGAAATCGCTGATGAATCCCGGCGTACTGCGAGTGGCTTCCGCCATGGCGATGCTCCTGTTGAAGATGCCTGTGTAGATTACCCTCAGGTCGTTGCGATTGTCCGATCTCCCGGGGTGCCTCGAATGCTTCGGGCGGGTTGTTCCTGGAGCAGCGTAATGATGAAGTGCCTCGCTGCGATCTCGGCCAGGAGCAGTTTGGGTGAACGAAGCATTGGGGGATCTGACCGGGTTCCGATTCTGCCCCCGCTGCGGGCGCGAATCCCTGCAGGCGGATTCCATGAAATCCTGGAGCTGCTGGGCCTGTGGCTTTCGCTATTTCCACAATGTCGCTGTGGCCGTCGCCCTGCTGCTCAGAGTGGATGGACACCTGCTGTTCGCCCGCCGCGCCCATGCCCCGGCGGCGGGCCTGCTCGACTTCCCCGGGGGCTTCGTCGACCCGGGCGAGACCCTGGAGCAGGCCATGGTCCGGGAACTGGAAGAGGAACTTGGCATGGCGACCGAACCGGCGGCGTTGCGTTATGCCTTCTCCGGCTGTAATAGCTATCCGTATGCGGACGTCACCTACCTCACCGCCGACGTTTTCTTTCTGCTGGAACTGGCGGAGCGGCCGCAGCTGCGATGTGCAGATGATGTGATCGAGGCTCAGTGGCACCCGGTGGACAGCATACCCTGGGACCAACTGGCCTTTCCCACCGTGGCCCATGCTGTGCGACGGCTGCTGGAGGATGACCGATGATCTGGCGCCTTGGCTTGCTGTTCGGCGCGCTGCTCGCAGGCTGCGCGACGCCGCAACCGGAGGGTCCTTCGGAACCTGCGCCTGAGCCACCGGCCATGGTGGCCGATGCCGATTCCGATCGGACCTGGCACTGGGCCTGTGCGGACGATACGCGTCTCGTCACCCGCTATGCGTCAGAGCGCGACGAGCTTGAACTCGAACTGGCAGGTAACAGCTACGTTCTCGTCCGGCGGCAGCGCACACCGACTGCGGTGTGGGCTGCGGGTGACATCAGCTTCAGCATGACCGAAACAGGTGACGCCGTGGTGCGCTGGCAGAACGACGACGTCCGGTGCGAGCGTGATATGCCCTGACGTCGATCGGAGCTTAGTGGGAGCGGCTTTAGCCGCGAATGACGCGCAGATTAATGATTTCACGCGTCACATTCGCGGCTAAAGAGGGTGTCGCAAAACTCAGCGTGGCGCCCCTGTGGGAGCGGATTTATCCGCGAATGACCCCGCAAGTCATTGATTTCT
>SLTB01000028.1 GCA_007130155.1 Pseudomonadales bacterium | reverse complement strand
TCATCCGCGAAGGGCGAGCGCAACCGCCTGAGGACGATCAGAGATCAGACGCCAAGTGTCCGGAGCGGATTGGCGGCGGCTCCAGAGACGTCTCCAGCATGCGGCCACCATGCGGCCACATGTCAGTAGCAAGTGAAGTTGTCCGGTTTCTGTAGCACATGAACTGTCCGCTTTCGGTAGCCCCCGGCGAGCTTTCCAAGCGAGCTCGCCGGGAGCGGGGGCGTGGAGCGGTTCACGCCGCCCGCTTTCGATTCTCCTTGATGGCGTCCGCCAACAACCCGTCAGACGTATAGCGGGCCAGACACCGTGGGCCGTGGAAGATTGCCAGTGTCCCGTCAGGGTGTTCATGGACGCGAACTTTCACCTTCACGAAGTGGCAGCGATGGGTTTGGGCCGGTATCTGTAAGCTCTTGCCGCCGTAGCTCACGCAGTTGTCGCGACCGACCGTTCGTGGCGTTTGTAGGCACAGGATCTCTTTCAGATCGACGCCGAGAACGGGGACGAAGGCTGAGCCTGGTTCGGCTGCCTTGACCGCAAAGCGCCGATTGAACAACACCCAGTACTTCTTCAAGAACCGATTTGCAGCAGCCATGTCCGTGATGCCGGCCAAGGCCAGTTCCTGGGGCAGCCGCCCTTGCAGGGTGCCGAAGATCCGTTCGCTGCGGCCTCGTGCTTGCGGTGAGTAGGCCGCGATGGCCTCGATCCCCAGTTGATTCATCGCCCGTCCGAACTGGGTCAGCTTGCGCTTGTCAACCTTCTCGCCCGCCTTGGGGGTATGCCAGTAGTGCGAGCCCCGATCGCTGTAAAAGCTGCTGAACAGGCCCTTTCGCTCGATGGTCTCCAGAACGCCTTGGAAGCTCGACTGCGTGCCTTCCTGGGCGGTGAAGAAACCGGAGTAGACCTCACCGGTGGCATCGTCGAGGGTCACGATCAGGTCCCACATCACGCCAGGAACCCACTCGTGGGTCGAGCCGTCCTGGTGGACCATCATGCCCTCGAGCGGTTTGCGTGGCCGCTGAAGGCGATGGGTGCCCTTGCGGCGGCCCTTCGAGACCAACGCTGCCTTCTGCAGCGTCGACTTCACCCAGGTGTAGGAACGGGTCCCCTTGTGGTGATCCCGATAACGTTCATGGAAGTGCTGGACGTTCCAACCGCCATAGGTCTGCTTGTACAGATCCTCCAGGCCTAGCACCTCGTCCACCGGAGCGCGGTGGTGCGAGACTTCATGCATGCGCCGATCGAGCAGCCCTTCCAAACCGGCCTCCTGGTAGCGGTCGATATACCGCCGGAACGTTCGTTCACAGACTCCGAGCAGTTGGGCCGCTTCCTCCTGGGTCAGTCGCTTGTCCTGCCAGCTTGTGTACGCCTCATCGAACCTCATTGTCCGGATCTCCTGCAGCAAGCGCGCCCGGTTCATGCAGCCTCCAGAGGCTAGACATCGAACCGGACACATTACGTGCTACAGGACCGGACAGATCATGCGCTACCCACAGTAAGGCAGTGGCGGGGCTTTCGTTCACGCCGGGTTGTGCTATATTGCGCGCCCGCTTGGGTGCGTAGCTCAGTTGGTTAGAGCACCGTCTTCACATGGCGGGGGTCGCTGGTTCGAATCCAGCCGCACCCACCAATACCCAGCGATTTCTCTTCCGTCGCGCATCGCAGTGCCTAACGCATCTCAGTTACCCGGCGGGATGCACCCGAGTGTGGACAGGGGCCTGTTTCGGCGTTTCTGGATTAAAACAGCGCGATCTGATCAGCATTTGCTTCAGGGACACTTCGCCGTCGCGTGGTCCTTGAATCAACTCGCCTGACGCGCGGCCATGATCCGATCGTGTGCCTCGACGATCTCTCGGGTCCGCTCTTCGGCCAATTCTCGCATGCTGTCAGGAAGGCCACGGGCGGCGAGCTTGTCCGGATGATTCTGGCTGACCTGACGACGATAGGCCTTCTTGACCTCGGCGTCCGATGCCTGTGGTGTCAGTCCCAGCACATCGTAGGCGGCTGCCAGGGCATCTTCCGAGGCGGGCGCACCCTGAACACCCGCGCCGAGCATGGCTTCGAGTCGCCGAACTTCAGATTCGGGCAGCCCCAGGCCGCGAGCGATGCGCAGCAGCATCTGGTGTTCGGTGGGGTGCAGCGCGCCGTCGGCGGCGACGGCGGAGAGCTGGACCTGGAGAAACATGGAGAGCAGCGCGCGGTTGCGTCCACATCGCTTCATGAAAAGACGCAGTTCGCTGTCGAGATCGAAGTCGGCTGCCTTGCCGCGTTGAAATGACGCCTGGGCGCTGCGACGGGCTTCCGGATTCAGGCGCAGGCGTTCGAACAACGACTCGGCGGCACGGATCTCGGCTTCGGTCACCCTACCGTCTGCTTTGCAGAGCGCGCCCATGACAGCAAAGGTCGAATCGAGGAACTGTCCCTGGATGGCTTTCAGATTGCGCAGGAAGCGCATGGGGGCGGAGCGGCGTACCCACCAGACGATGACGCCGAGGACGACCGCACCTATGGGTCCGCCCACGAGAAAGCCGAGGACGATGGCGATGATGATGGCTATGGGCATGGCGGTGATCATACAGCGCGCGGCGGTTCCTGGCGTCGCCACGAACGCGAATGGAGGGAAACTTCTGCTGCTCAGTCGTCGGTGAATGCGCTGAGATGGAATTCGGCCGCCGCCACGACCTCGTCGACTCCAGGCTCTGCCGGCAGCGGGGCATCGCCACCGGCCAGGATCTCGAGAACGGTGTGAACGCCGTGGGCCAGGGATTCCAGGTGATAGCCGCCTTCGAGCACCAGCGCCAGACGACCTGGACAGTGCTGATCGACGATCTCCTGGACGATCTCAGTGATGGCGGCAATGCCGTCATAGCTCAGGTTGAGGGCGAGATCCAGGCGATGGGGATCGAACCCCGCGGAGACCAGTACCAAGTCCGGCTCGAACCAGTTGGCCGCGGGCACCAGGATGTCGCGGAAGGCCTTGACCATGGCGATGTCGCCGCTGCCCTCGGGCAGTGGAACGTTGATCGTGGTGCCCTCTCCTGATCCTGCGCCGACCTCGCCCAGATGGCCACTGCCTGGGTAGAACGGCGAGGCTCGATGGGTGTCGAACAGCATTACGTCGGGATCGGAATAGAAGATGTCCTGGGTGCCATTGGCGTGGTGAGCATCCCAGTCGATGATCAGCACCCGCTTACACCCCAGTGCGGCCTGGGCGTGTGCAGCTGCCACGGCGACGTTGTTGAACAGGCAGAAGCCCCTTGCGCGGACGGGTTCGGCGTGATGGCCGGGTGGGCGGACCAGGGCGAATGCGCTGTCGGCTTCGCCCGCCATGACCGCCTCGACGGCAGCAATGGCGGTGCCGGCGGCTACCTCCGCGGCTTCGACGCTGCCGGCTGAGACAGCCGTGGTGTCCCGGTCGAGCCAGGCGTTCTTGCCTCGCATGGCATAGATGTCGTCCAGGTAGGACAGGGTATGGACACGCGAGAGCTGCTCGCGGGTGGCGATCTTTCCGGATCGGAATGTTAGGCCCGGAATGGGATGCGCATCGAGAAGCTCGCGAATGGCGGTGACTCGACCGGGGTGCTCGGGATAACTCCACTTGACGTCGAGCCCATCCAGAATCTCCTTGACGCGGCGCGCGAGCCGGCCGGGCAGGAAGGGCTCCTCGATGTTCGGCTCGTGCCCCAGCATGCGCTCGTCGTAGAAGGCGATGACCCTGCGATCTCCTAACACCTGCGCTCCTCATGCATCATCAAGATTCCTGCTCGTTTGTGCTGAGCAGAGCTAGAACGTCGCCGGCGGAAGCTGCGGCCCGAATGCCTATGGGTTGAAAGCCCATCCGCTTCCATGCCCGGCCAGCTTCCTCGTTACTCGCCGAATATTCCAGCCGCAGGGACTCGACGCCGTGACTGTGGGCGAAAGCCGCCAGCTCGACCACCATGCGTCGGCTCAAGCCCTGGCGTCGATACTCCGGCTCGACCCAGACATCGTCGATGACGCCGTACCACTGTTCCTTGCGCTGCGGCGTCTCCCAGACCTCCGCATGCTTCCAGAGCGCGATGTCGCCCATGCCGACGACCTTGTCTCGGCCAGCCCTCGCGACCACAAGCAGCTTGTATGGGTTGTCCAGATAGGAACGGAAGTGGCTGGCCAGCTCTGCCTCACCCTGGGGCGTCATCTTCAGGACGCCCCGGGGTTCGCCAGAGACATGGGCGTCGAGCTGAAACAGAAGCTCGATCACTTGTGGGATGTCATTCTCTCTTGCTTCGTTGATGGTTACCTTGCGAACCACGTTGCCTCCCTAACATCGCTGAGGCGACATGCGTATCGAAGAGCCTACAGGAGAGTCGTGGCGGGCGCCGTTGGCCGGCGGTTTGCCCGCGAGCGTGCGATGCAGGCGGCGGCGATGCGCTTTCGCCATCAGGACGGCAGTTGGCGCCGCATCGAGGCCGCCGGTCGGCTCTGGGCGACGATGACTTTGTGCTTTTGAAGACCGGTGACAGCATCGACATGCGGCGGGCTCCGTATCAGCTCGGTACATCCGATCCCCGTGTCGCTTCAGAACGAGGCGCCGCCCTCGCCGTCGAGTTTCACCATGCGTCCGCAGAATTCCTCGCGGGTCATGGCTTCCATCACGTCCCGGTCCGTGCTGCGGCCCCAGGCGCGCTTGCCCTCTGAGGTGATGACGGACAGATAGGCCTCCGAAGGACCTTTGGCGCCGTACATGACCGTGTACGCTTCCACCGGCGCGCTGTCTGCAAACCCCTCATCGAGCTCGCGGGTCGGATGGGTATCCACTTCCGCCTGCACATCCTGGTGCCGGTAGGCCTTGGCCGGTGGCTCGGTGGAATAGACCCCGAAGGCATGCTTGGTGAGGAAGCCGCCGTTGGCGGTGACCAGGCCCTTGCTGCCGGGATCGGCTCGCAGCACTTCCGCCATCCGGGCGATGGCGTGCATGACGTAGTTGTTCATGGGGCCGCCGCCGAAGGTCAAACCGCCGGTCACCGTGAGCGGACGCTGAAGATCGAAGCCGACTTCGGTGGCGCCGATCTGTACGGCCACCGGGAAACAGCTGTAGAAGTCACAGTGGGCGACATCGGTGGGCGTCAGGCCCGCGAGTTCGAGAACCCGTTGTCCGCCGACGCGGATTGCCGGCGAGGTGTAGAGCTTGTCCCGATTGGACACGTAGTAGGTGTCATGAGCATCCGTTCCGGCATGCAGATATACGATCTTCTCCTCGGCCACGGCCATGCGTCGGGCGGCGGCCAAAGAGCAGAGGACGAGGGCCGCGCCCATGTCCACGGAATTATTGGAATTCATGAGCTTCGGGTAGGGGAAGGACACTGGCCGGTTGCTGGCGGAGGGCGTGCGGATGTCCTCGGCAGACAGCGCTTCACGGATCCAGGCGTTGGGGTTGGTGGCGGCCACCTGACTGAAACGCGACCAGAGTTCGGAAATACGCACCAGGTGATCGTCGATGGACAGCCCAAGGCTGTGGCGCAGTGCGTTCTCGAACATGGGATAGAACTGGATCGGCATCTTCAGGCCGCGGGCGAGTTCATGGTCGTTCACCATGGGCACTTCTTCGCCGAATTCCACGGGTGTTCCCGGTGCGTCGCGCCAGTTCGGACGCTCGCCGGCCTTGCGGGCTTTGGCGCGGCTGTAGCCGCATTCGGCACCGGCGATCAGGATGACTTCGTGTTTGCCGGCTTGAATGTCGAGGGCGCTCAGGTTGACCAGGGTCTGCACCATGTTGCCGCCGTAGGGCGAAATGCCGGTCTCGACGGTGGCCGGCAGTCCAAGCTCTTCGGCAAGCACCTTCGCGGGATCGCTGTAGCGCCAGATACCCCGGGCCACCCGCACGCTGGTGGCGGCTGCGGCCAGGGCCTTGCCGCCGCAGTCGTCGATGGCGCGGTGCAGGGCGTCGCGCATCAGATCCAGGGGTTCGGCGGCGACGGTGAAGTCCGGCTCGCGCTGCAGGATCTGACCGACGCCGACGAGGACGGGGGTGGATTCGGGTTGAGTCATGATGAGGGGCTCCTTTGATGTGTTTCCTGTTCGATTCGGGTCAGGACGCTGCCGTGATACGGGCTTCGCGCAGGGCCTTTCGGCGCACCTTGCCGGCATCGTTCCGGACTGGTTCAGTCGTGAATTCGTAACTGGCCGGGCGCTTGTAGCTCACCAGCTGCTGCTCCATGTGAGCGCGCAGGGCGTGCTCGCCCACGTCGCCCGCCGGCGCATCGACAATGGCATGCAGGGTGTTGCCGAGTTCTGCGTCGGGCAGGCCGATGACGGCCGAGGAACGCACGCCCGGGAAGGCGTCGAGGGCGGCCTCAACTTCTGCCGGATAGATGTTGGCACCGCCGCGGAGGATCATATCGGCCCGGCGATCGGTGAGGTAGAGATAGCCGTCGGCATCGAGATAACCCATGTCTCCAATGCTTTCCCAGCCGCCGTCGATGGCTCGCGGCGTATCGCCGATGTAGCGGTAGGTGGTGCCGGGGCCGGCCTTGGGGCGCATGAAGACCTCGCCGATCTCACCCGGGGGCAGATCCTGGCCATCCTCGTCGACGATCTTCATTTCACAGGTGTCCACCGGCCGCCCCACGGAGCCCCGGTGCTCGAGCCATTCGTCGCCCCGAATGGTGGTGGCGCCCTGGCCTTCGGTGCCCCCGTAGAGCTCCCAGATCACGTCGGCACCGAGCCAGGCGATCCAGTGCTCCTTGAGCCAGGCCGGGCAGGGTGCGGCCAGGTGCCAGACGGTGTGCAGGGACGACAGGTCGTGACGGGTTCGAACGTCTTCGGGAAGATTCCAGATGCGCTGCATCATGGTCGGAACCAGGTAGACGGTATCGATACGATGGCGCTCGATCAGGGCCAGGGTCTGCTCGGCGTCGAAGCGGGTAGTGACCACCACGTGATTGCCCTTGA
>SLTB01000085.1 GCA_007130155.1 Pseudomonadales bacterium | reverse complement strand
TCACCGATACGCGAAGCGAGGGCGCGGAGATGCCGGTAAAGACAAGGCGCGCGACAGTTCGGGCGCGCAGGCGTACTCGACAGTACGTCGACCGATTCGCCGGGAGCGAATCGGGTCGCACGCAGTGCGCCCCAGGGAGGGCGCGCAACAGCACCCGGACGGAGCGCAACCGCGGCGGCGGATCTGCAGGATTTGCCGGTATATCCGTGTCCGCAGCCGTGAATCGGTGAGATATGCGGGTTAGCCAGCCTGTGAGGCCCAGCGTCCGGCACACAGGCGCCCTGCCGAATCAAAGGGGCAGGATTCGTTCCATCAGAGGCGATTGATCGCCGCCACCTACGATGTGAGCCGGATTCAGATGCCGAGTTCGCGCTCGAGGCGCTCGCGCAATCCAGCCTCCCCCGACTCAAGCAAGCCTCGCCCCACCAGGGTGCCGTCAGCCCGGAAAGTCATGACCAGCCCCGAAAAGGCTTGGTGTCGCTCCGCAAAGGCACGGCCCCGCGGCGTACCTAGGTCGGCCACCAGGAACAGCACATGGTCCCGATGGTCACGTCGGACCCGGTCGAACAGGGCCATGGCATCCATGCTCGCTGGGGCATAATTCTCGAAAGCCAGGACCACTGTCGGTGTGCCTTGTCCCACCAGGGATACATCGCTGTTGTAACCACCCTTCGGCAACAGGGCAATCATCACGGCTCCTGCCACCAGGACCACTGCCAACATGATCAGGGTCTGTTTCGACATCCACCACTTCCTTGCCAGGCCCCAGGAGCTTGCCAGCGTATCGCAATGGGGATGCCGAAGTGCAGGGCCATGGGTGAGTCGAGTGCCATTGCCGGGTAGAGTGCGCGCAGTTGTGAGCCAAGACATGATCAGACTGACTGGGAGAAGGACGACGATGCGTGCCCTGCTGTTGTGGTTGCCCTTGCTGATCGCGGTGGGTTGCGGTGCTGAGGTCTCCGAAGACGTCACGGCCATCACTCCGCCAGCGGCCCCAAGCCCCCTGGGACAAGGCGTGATCACCGCGGCCAATCCCTACGCGGTGGAAGCAGGCATGGCCATGTTGCGCCAGGGTGGGTCGGCGGTGGATGCAGCCATTGCTGCCCATGCTGTTCTCGGACTGGTAGAACCGCAGAGTTCCGGCCTCGGTGGTGGTGGGTTCATGATTACCTACCGGGCACGGGATGGTGCCGTTGCCGCCATCGACGGCCGCGAGACGGCGCCCGCCAGCGCTCACCCGGACATGTTCCTCGATGAGGAGGGTGCTGAACTCGGCTTCATTCAGCGCGTCCAGAGCGGCCGCGCCATCGGCGTCCCGGGTACCATCGCGCTCTACGCTCGCGCCCATGCAAGCCTCGGCGTCCTGCCTTGGCCCGACCTGTTCGCTCCAGCCATTCACCTCGCGGACGAGGGCTTCAAAGTGTCCCCCCGTCTGCACGACCTCCTGATCCGGATCAGCCGCTTCACCCGTCTCGACGAAAACCCAGCTACCGCCGAGTATTTCTTTCCCGACGGCGAACCCCTGCCCATCGGCAGTCTGCGCCGCAATCCCGACTACGCCGACACTCTGCGGCGGGTGGCCGAGTTCGGGCCAGCCGGCTTTTATGAAGGACCCGTGGCGCAGCAGATAATACAGGGCACTGCAGAGGAGCCTCGCCCGGGTGTCATGACCCAGGCCGATCTCGATGGCTACGAGGCCGTGGTCCGGCAAGCCGTCTGCGGCCCTTACCGAGGCTATCGGGTGTGCTCGATGCCACCGCCATCGTCAGGTGTGGCGTTGGTTGCGATGCTCGGCCTGCTCGAGCGCCTGACCCCGGATGGCATGACCGACACAGTGGAGGGCTGGAGCGCCTTCATCGATGCGATGAAACTCGGCTACGCGGATCGGGATCACTACGTGGCTGACGCCGACTTTGTGCCGGTTCCGGTGGCGGACCTCATCGACCCCGCGTACCTGGATGCCCACGTAAAGGCACGCCCCAAGGCCGCATCGGCTGCCACCCCTGGCGACCCCGGCGCAGTACTCCACGGCAAACCCATCATCGAGCGCTGGGCCATGGCAGGCATTGGCGGTGACAGCGGAACGACCCACCTTTCAGTGATCGATGCCCAGGGCAACGCCGTAGCGTTCACGGCGTCGGTGGAATTCGCCTTTGGCAGCCAACGCATGGCCGCGGGTTTCATCCTCAACAATGAGCTCACGGATTTTGCGGCCACCCCGAGCATCGGCGGGGTTCCGGTGGCCAATGCTGTAGCGCCCGGCAAGCGTCCGCGCTCTTCGATGACGCCGGCACTGGTATTCGACCCTGACGGCAAGCTTTTCATGGTGACCGGTTCTCCGGGTGGCAATTCGATCATCGCCTATACCCTGAAGTCCTTGGTCGGCGTCATCGACCTCGGTCTGGACGCCCAGCGCGCCGTCGATCTGCCCAACATCATCGCGCGCGGGTTACCGGTACAGATCGAACATGAACGTGCGGACCCGAATCTTCTGTCAGGACTGCGTGAACAGGGTTATCCCATCGACGAACGTGGCGGCGAGAACTCGGGGCTGCATACCCTCGTCGTCTATCCCGATCGCATCGACGGGGCTGCCGACCCCCGCCGCGAAGGCAGCGTCGGTCGAGTGGAGATCCATGCTTCGCCCGTGAACCCTTGAGGATGAGCAGCGCGTGCTCCCACAAGGTGAATCTCTAACCCGAAACCTCGCCAGCTCTCGGGATGCTGGTGAGATTTCCGGGCCAAGACTGATTCCGCCCGTACACCAGCGTAAAATTGTTAGCGGGCATGGGTTCCAACTTTCGGAGTTCGAGCCCGTTGGATACTGCGAGTGTTTGCAGATCAACCGTATCGCGAATGCCCCAACTCGGATCACGACGGCGCAGATCCGCATCGAAGGCAGCATTGCTCGCAGCTGTATGGGCACCATCGCGGCAGAAAGGACCGTAGAGAATCAGCAGGCCGTCAGCTGCCAGATATTTGCCTGCCCCTGCGAACAACCCCTCGCTCACCTTCCATGGGCTGATGTGGATCACGTTCAAACTGATGATGGCCCGCAGCTCAGCAGCGAGACCATGCCTCCCGAGACGCCAGTCGGACGCGGATGCATCCAGTGTGAACGGCGCCCGGAGATTGGCGCCGCCCCCATGGATGCGCCACGCTTCGATGCTGTCAAGTTTCGTCGTTCCAAAGTCGCTGGGCCACCAGAGCAGATCCGGCAAGGCCGACGAGAATGCCACCGCATGCTGCCCCGTCCCGGCACCGATCTCCAGGACATCACCCGACCGCCCACCCAGCAGATCCAACAAGATCGAGCGGATCGGCGCCACATTGCGGTGAAATGCCGGTGCGTCCCGTCGCAGGTCGGGCTCGTTGCTCATGCCACGCTCACGCTGCACCTCGGGCCCAGTCCTTGAGCAGGTGGTGGGCAATGGCGATGGGGCCGGGCAGCCGCAGATCCGGATGTTCTCCAGCCAAGGCGTCGAGGATGTCGTGGCGGGTGAACCAGCGCACGTCGTGCATCTCTTCCGGGTCAATGGTGATGTCGTGGGTCAGCGCAGTGGCGTAGCAACCAATCATCAGCGAGGAAGGAAATGGCCAGGGCTGGGACGAGTGATAGTTCACCTCGCCGACCTTGATGCCGGCCTCTTCCCATATCTCCCGTCGCACTGCTTCCTCGATGGACTCGCCCTGATCAATGAAGCCTGCCAAGGCCGAGAACATGCCGAAGCGCACCAGAGGACCATGAGACTGTCCGAGCAGGCAGCGATCTCCATCCACCACCACCATGATCGCCACCGGATCGGTACGCGGGAAATGCTCCGCGCCACATTCCGGGCAGCGTCGAAGATGACCACCTTTTTCCTGCTCGGATGGATGGCCGCAGACACTGCAGAAGCGATGGCTCTTGTGCCAGCCGACCTGGGCGCGCGCCTGGGCCAGAATGCCCGTCTCCGTTATAGGCAGATTCATTGCAGCGGCACGTGATTCCTCGAATGCAAAGCCCGCACCGAGGTTGAACTCGTGATTGGGATCGTGCACCGCAGAGATGTCGAGGGCGAAATGGGGAGCTCCATCCTGAAGGCCGAGGAAAATCGGCGGCAGGCCCACATCCAGTCGTTCCATGTCCGCATATTTCAGCCATCCCAGACGCGGCCCCTCCCGGCTATCGGTCGAGTTCACCAGAACGTTCAGCTGCCACAGCGGCAGATAGCGGGCCTCAGGGTCCCGTGCAGCCGCTTCGAGCCATTCGGGATCGCGGCGCCGGGCGTCGGCGCGATCGAGTGGGTTGCCGCTGAAGATATGCTCGGTGGCCAAAATCATGTACTCCTGCTCGTCGATTCGTTGCTGTAAGGCGCATTGTAACCACGATGTGAGGCGGGTTCGTCCCCGGTTCCAACCAGAGTGACCCGAGCCAGGCAATCTCAACCCTGCTGTGCCAGCGCCCGCCTCCATCAGGCCCGGGTTCATTCCAATCGGAGCCCCAGGAGCCCTCGTTGCTGGCTCGCCATCATTTTTTGATCCGGCCATGAAGGGATTCTGCACAGGCTCCCTGGATCAACAGGTATGCCGTTAAGCGCGAAGATGTGTAGCATGCAGCGGCAACATTCATGCATGCATGGGAGAGAAGCCATGGCAGAGCAAGCCTCCGGATGCCCCTTCAAGTCTGCGTCTGAGATCAGCTTCATGGATCCAGTGGTGCAAGCGGACTGGTTCAGCGCCTATGACGTCCTGCGTCACGAGGCGCCCGTCTATTTCATGCCGGAGATCGGCATGTACGTACTCACCCGCTACGACGACATTGAGTGGGTGCTGCGACAGCCGGAACGCTTCACGGTGGGGCCCGACGTCCAGGACAAGGACCCCTTGGTGGCCCATGCTGAAGCCCGGGCCCTCTATGACAAAAAGGGCTGGCCCCGCTACACGCCGCTGGGCGAGAACCTGCCCAAGCATCGGGTTTATCGTGGCTTGGTGGACCCGCACCTGTCGCCAGCCGCGATCAAGGCTCGCGAAGGTGACATCCGCGCCATCATTCACGAACTCATCGACCGCTTCATCAATCGCGGGGATCCTGGCGAAATCGAGTTCATCAAGGACTTCGCTGAGCCGCTGCCGATGATGGTGATCGCCGAGCTGCTCGGCTTCCCCCGCATGGACCTGCCTCAACTCAAGGAGTGGTCCTACGCGTGGGTGTTGCCATTCTCCAAGGGACTGACCCTGGAGCAGGAGATCTGGGCAGTCGAAAAGCACATCGAGCTGCAGCACTACATCTTCGATACCATGAAGGAAAAACGTCGAGCACCGAAGAACGACATCATCAGCCATCTCGTGCAGGCGGAGTACGAGGATCCCGAAACAGGACAACGACGGCCGCTGACGGATACCGAGATCATCGGCATGACGGATCACGTGTTGATCGGCGGCAACGAAACCACCACCTTTGCACTGTCCAACGCGCTCTGGCTTCTGTTCCGTAATCCACAGACTCTGAAAGCGCTGGAGGCGGATCGCAGCCGGATCAAGACCTTCGTCGAGGAGGCCTTACGCATCGAGTCACCGACCCAGGGCCTCTACCGCTTCGTCACTGAGGATGTGGAGATCGGCGGCGTGGCCATCCCCAAGGGTGCGATGCTCAGCATCCGTTACGGTGCCGGCAATCAGGACCCGGAGCGCTATCCCAACCCCACCATCCCCGATCTCCATCGCCCGAAGGCCGGGCGCCATCTGGCCTTCGGTCTAGGTGAGCACGTCTGCCCTGGAGCGACGCTGAGCCGCTTCGAGCAAAACTGGGCGTGGGAGATCCTGCTGGCACGCATCACGAACATCCGTCCCGCCCCCGGGAAGAACAGCTATGAGCATGTGCCGGGCATCTGGCTGCGCGCCCTCACTGCGATTCACATGCAATTCGACAAGCTGTGATCAGCGGCTTGGACTTGGCAGGACATCCATCGGGCAATCTTGAATGTTAAGAATATATTAGTTGCCGATCATTCCCTTTGTTCCTCGCCCTGCCGCTGGTAGGGTGCGCAGCAAGTCTGACTTTCTGCTTGCTGCCAAAGGGGACCTGCCATGTCCAAGTACCTTCAGGAAATCGAAGAAGTCAACAGCCTGCTCAAGGGCAGAACCGAGTGGCGTGCCATCAATCCGGAATACACGGTACGCATGCGGCGTCAGAACCGCTTCCGCAACGGCTTGGAGATCGCCCAGTACACCGCCGACATCATGCGGCGGGACATGGCTGCCTACGACAAGGACTCCAGCAAGTACACTCAGTCCCTCGGCGCTTGGCATGGATTCATTGCCCAGCAGACCATGATGTCGGTGAAGAAGCGCCAGGGCACCACGGACCGCAGCTACATCTACCTGTCCGGCTGGATGGTCGCCGCGCTGCGCTCCAAGTTCGGCCCCCTGCCCGACCAGTCCATGCATGAAAAGACCACCGTGGCTGACCTGATCGAGGAGATCTACACCTTCCTGCGACAGGCCGATGCCCGAGAGCTGCGTCACATGTTCGTGGAGCTCGACGAAGCTCGCGCTGCCGGCAAGGACACCACTGCCATCGTCGACCGTATCGACAACTACGAGACCCACGTAGTGCCGATCATCGCTGACATCGATGCCGGCTTCGGCAATGAAGAAGCCACCTATCTACTGGCCAAGCGCATGATCGAAGCCGGTGCCTGCGCCATCCAGATCGAGAATCAGGTCTCCGACGCCAAGCAGTGCGGCCACCAGGCCGGCAAGGTGACGGTGCCCCACGAAGACTTCATCTCCAAGATCAATGCCGTCCGCTATGCCTTCCTCGAGCTCGGCATCGACAACGGTATCATCGTCGCCCGCACCGACTCCCTCGGCGCCGGTTTGACCCAGAAGATCCCGGTCGCGTTGAAGCCAGGCGACCTCGGTTCCAAGTACAACGACTTCCTGGACGCTGAGCCCATCCATGATCTCAATGAACTCAGGGAAGGCGACATCACGATCCACCAGAACGGTCAGTTGGCACGTCCCAAGCGACTGGACAACGGCCTCTATGCCTTCAAAGAGGACACCGGCATCGATCGCGTGGTGCTCGACTGCATCACCAGCCTCGAGCATGGTGCGGATCTGCTCTGGATCGAAACCGAGCGGCCCCACGTCGGCCAGATCGCCGAAATGGTCAATCGCATCCGCGAAGTCCGTCCGGAGGCGAAGCTGGTCTACAACAATTCGCCGTCCTTCAACTGGACCTTGAAGTTCCGCGAGCAGGTCTATGCAGACTGGAAGGCCGAAGGCAAGGATCTATCTGCCTACCCGGATCCGGCCAAGGTGGACAAGGGCCTCATGGACGTGAAATTCGACGACTCGGAACTGGCCCAGGAAGCGGATCGTCAGATCAGAAGCTTCCAGCGCGATGCGGCCCGGGAAGCTGGTATCTTCCACCACCTGATCACCCTTCCAACCTACCACACTGCGGCACTGTCCACGGACATCCTCGCGGAAGGTTATTTCGGGGACGAAGGCATGCTGGCCTACGTGCTTGGCGTCCAGCGGCAGGAAATTCGCCGCGACCTGGCTGCCGTCAAGCACCAGGACCTGGCCGGCTCCAACATCGGCGACGACCACAAGGAGTACTTCCTCGGCGAGAAGGCACTATTGGCCGGCGGTACGGCCAACACCATGAATCAGTTCTGATTCAGTCCAGGCCTATCAAGGCGAGCGCACCCGGTCCGATACCGGGTGCGCTGCGTCCGCCCCAACACATCGCATGGATCGAAGGCTCCGTTTGGAAAGTGGACGCAGCGCAGCGTAGTCGCCGATCGCGGCGCAGCCGCCCGGAGGGCGGCCTGCCTGCCGAGTCTCCAGCCCTGTTCACTGCGCCTGCAGTCGTTCCGTCAGCCGATCTGTGAGTTGCAGCAATTCCCTCAGTCCACCAGCGGTACTCGGATCGGACACGTAGTGCCCCGCGATCACCATGCTCGGCGTTGCCCTTACCCGATACTCACGGGCCAGGCGTTCGGCCCGCCGCAACTGGCTGTCCACGGCAAACGAATTCCAGGCCGTATCGAAATCCTCGCCGCTGACACCATTGCTCACGAACAGGCTGCGAACTTCCGCTTCCGACTGCAGAAATCGCCGCTCCTGATGGATGGACGTGAAGATCCGGCCATGCATGCGTTCGGTTACACCCAACGCTTCAGCCGTATAGAAGGCCTGACCGTGCAGCCGCCAGTTGGGATTCAGTACCGCCGGGACCCGGGTGAACACGACCCCCTCAGCAAGATCGTCCTTCCAGGTGTCCACCAGCGGCGCGAACTGGTAGCAGGCGCCACAGCCGTACCAGAAGAATTCCAGGACCTCCACGGGGCCTTCAACGGTGGGAGGCTCGGCGTTGATCGTACGGTAGCCCTCGCCCTGCTGGGCCATGGTGCCAAGTGAGAGGACACTGAGCGTGAACAGCAGGAAGCTTCGTTTGAGCGACTTCATGGATTGCAGGTCTCCTTCATGGTCTGACTGCGAGAACCAAGTACGTTTCCGTGGCTATTGCCGCATGCACTAGCTGAACCGGGCATGAGTGATGCCTGGACTCCGACAGCGGGACTCCAACGCCCCTACTCCAGCGTAGCGTAGTTCGTGGAACGGTCGTCCGTACGCTGCCCACGCACCTCCTCCACGCAGACAGCCAGATCGGCGAGGTATTCCTCGATGACACCCGTGTTGCTGTTGCTGACAGTGGAATGCAGCGTATCCGGTGGCCCCTGGCGATCGTGGAACCAGCCCCGGCGCAGCAGCGCATCGCCAAGGGCGAAGATATCGATAGCCGGTTCTACCGCCGGATCTGCAGCCATGGCTATCAAATGATATCCGCCATCGCCAAGCACCCGGACTCCCTCGATGGCGGCAATACCTTCACGCATGCGGTCGGCATTCTCCAGGGTCTGCCGGGTGAGTTCGAGATAGCCTTCCACACCCAGATGCTGCATCACTGCCCATGCCGCTGCCATGGGCAGGCCGGAACGGGTGCCCTGCAGGCTGGGTGAGGCATAGAAGCCACCGAGCCAGCCATCGAAGACGAAGGTCTGATACTTTCGCAACGCCTTGTGGCGATGCAGGATCACCGAGACGCCCTTGGGAGCATAGCCGAGCTTGTGCAAGTCGGCGGAAATGGAATGCACCCCTTCCACCCGGAAGTCCCAAGGAGGCAGGTCTCGTCCCAGCATTTCCACGAAGGGCAACACGAAGCCACCCATGCACGCATCCACGTGACAATTGGCGTCGACGCTGGCCGCAAGCTCTGCGATGGCCGGAATCGGGTCCACAACACCCTGGGGATACTGAGGCGCGGAACCCACCAGCAGTACCGTGTTCGGCCCCACCTCCCGGGCCATGGCGTCCACGTCGGCCGTCCAATCGGCCTGTACCGCCGTCTTGCGCACTTTCAACCCGAACAGATGCGCACCCTTGTGAAACGCTGCGTGCGCACTCTCCGGCAGGACGATCTCACCCTCTGTGATACCGCGCTCGGCTGCCGCCCGCTCCCGGGCAGCGAGCACGGCGCAGAGGATGGACTCGGTACCACCACTGGTAAGAAAGCCCGCCACACTGTCAGGCCCATGAAGCAGATCAGCCGTCCAGCCCACCACCTCGGACTGAATCTGGCCGAGGGAGGGAAAGGCCTTCGTGTTGAGCGCGTTCTCATGCAGATAGAGCCGGGCTGCACGCTCAGCGACCTCATGCACTGAGGGGCCACCGTTATAGACCATGCCAAAGGTACGCCCCTCGGACCATTTTACGTCGGCCTGCCGTTTCCCCTCGAGCTCGGCGATCACCGCGTCAACCGATCGTCCCTGTCTTGCGAATGCCATGCCCTGTCTCCCGCCCATTGATGATCGCAAGGTTGCAAGTTCCCGGCTGGACATGAGCATCCAGGCCCGCCTTTCAGTGTCCGGACAGGGGCCGGTAAAGTCGAGCGCCTGCTCCGCAAGAGGATGGATGGCCTGTTTTAATTGCCGGCATCGTCAGCCTTCCATGATCGCGTCTACATGCGATCCTGGGACCACTCCGGCTCGGTCTACCCGTGGCGGGCAGGAAGCGCTACCTGGCCATGTTTGCCCTGGCCGGGCTCGCAGCGGCAGCCAGGGTTCCTGCATGATATGGCACACCCAGGCCAAGCGTGCAGCCCTGCCGTCCTGGGGCCGGAGTTCTTCCTGGCAAACAAGCCAGATCAATGAGCCAGAGTAATGAGAGGTGAATTATGACCCCCAGCGAAACCGTCGTGGCCTTCGTGGATGCCTGGAACCGCATGGACTGGGATGCCGTACTTGGATTCCTTGCCGAGGACGTGGTGTATCACAACATTCCCATGGAAAAGCTCGAGGGCAAGGCCGCTGCCCGCGCCTTCATCCTGGCGTTCCAGCCTGAGGGTGTGGACTGGCAGATGCTCAGTATCGCGGAGAACGGCAATCGGGTGCTGACCGAGCGCCTCGACAATTTCGTCCTCCCCGGCGGCAAGCGGCTATCCATCCCTGTCATGGGCACCTTCGAAATCGAGAACGGCCTGATCAAGGCCTGGCGCGACTACTTCGATCTTGCGACTTTTACCGGACAGATGGCCTGAACCTGGGTTCAGGACGTGACGATGCGTCTCCGGCTCTGCACGTTTAAGGAAACGCTGATTGATCAGCGTTTCCTGCAGCACATGGATGTTCCGCTCGCCAAAGATCACGCAACCCATTGTTTCTTATTGTTTTATAAGGTCTGCTTCGGGCCCGACTCAGAGCCTCCTTGAGACCACCCGCTGGGGGCGTTCTTTTGTGGCTGCCAGCTCAAAGCCTGATCTTCAGAGAAAATGCATCAGAGCTGTCCAGTAACACTTGCCGCGCAAGACTGTTCGTGTATACAGTTACTGTACATACAAACAGATGGCAGCCCATCATGACCCTTCCCATCGAAAACCTGTTGCAGCATCGTCATCTCTGGCGCGCCACCGACGGCCTCGAAGTCGAACGCGGCACGCTCACGACAGGCTTTGCCAATCTCGATGCGGCCCTCGCCGGCGGCGGCTGGCCGACCGACGGTCTCACCGAGATCATCGGAGATACCCCAGGCGTCGGTGAACTGCGGTTGCTGTTACCTGCCCTGGCCGAATTGAGTCAACAGCGGCAGCGCTGGGTAGCCTGGGTGGCGCCCCCCTGGCTGCCTTATGCCCCGGCCTTGGCCGCAGCAGGCATGAATGTGAAGCGGATCCTGCTGATCCACCCCAAGCATCATCAGGATCTGCTCTGGGCCACCGAACAGGCACTTAAGTCGGGCACCTGCAGCGCCGTACTCAGCTGGCCTGATCCTCGACATCTGCGCCACAGCGATCTGCGCCGACTGCAGCTGGCAGCCCGGGAAGGCGACAGTTGGGGCATTCTGTTCCGACCCGAGGCGGCGGCAGAGCAACCCTCCCCTGCCGAATTGCGGCTGCGGCTCGCCGCCGACCCGGAACATGGTGATGGTAGCGGCCTGCATCTGCGTGTCATCAAGCGCCGCGGCGGCTGGCCCAGTGAGGAGCTGCCGATCCGTTTCGACGATCTGCTGACCCGACGCCTCGCCGGCCCAGAACAGGCGGCAGCCCTGCGCCAGCTCGCACTCTGGCAGCCTCAAAGCCCAAACACTCCACACCCTCCATACGTCAACCGTAGCGACGAACGTACTGACGCCCTCTCATCCAGTCAGCGTGCCTATCGGTGAGCGTGCTGTGCGGTTGGGAATGCTCCAACAATCTGATGCCCGGCCCATTTTTCAACGGGCTGCCCGAACGATGACGATGAGTCGGTATGCCGCAACATGCTCGTCAACAGGAACGTCCACTCTGGTTCTGCCTGTACCTGCCGCGGCTCGGGCTGGAACTGTTCACCCGCAGCCTGGCCGACGAGGCCGCAGCAAAACCAGCGGCTCTGGTCGCCCAACACAGGTTGTGCCAGATCAATGGCGCCGCACAGGCCCAGGGACTGCGGCCTGGCCAGAGTCTCGCCACCGCCCAGAGCATTTGTCCCGGGCTGGCCGTGGCCTGGCGCGAAGTGGATCGGGAAGCCATCGCTCTCGCTCATCTGGCCGACTGGGCCTGGCGTTTCACGCCACGGGTGAGCCGGGTCCCACCGGACGCCCTGCTGCTGGAGATCTCCGGCAGCCTGCGCCTGTTTCGGGGGCTCGATCGCCTGCAGCAGCAGATCCTCGCCGGCATTCGGGAACTGGGCTATTCCGGGCTGCCCGGCATGGCGCCGACGCCGCTGGCTGCCGTAGCCCTGGCCCGGGCCGGTTTGTGTCCCGATCCGGAGGCATTGGCGGCCGAGCTCGATTGTGAACCGGGTCTCGAAGGCAGTCTACGGCGGGCCTGGACCGAAGCCGTGGCCAAGGCGGTGCGCCCCCTGCTGGCCCATCTGCCCATCGATCATCTCGATCTAACGGCTACCGAACAGCAGCGACTGATGGCCATGGGCCTGCGCACCGTGGCCGATCTACTGCGTCTGCCAAAGAAAGACCTCGGCCGCCGCTTCGGACGTCAGCTCTTGGATCATCTAGATCGCCTCACCGGGCGGCGGCCGGATCCTCGCGAAGCCGTGACGCCAGCGGCCCTGTTCAACGCCGAACTGCATTTCCTCGAGGATGTTTCGCATAAGAACGCGTTGGCCTTCCCCATGCGGCGGCTGATCGCTGAACTGGTGGATTGGCTCAGGGTTCGACAGCTGGCCAGCGGCCATTTGTGTTGGACACTGAGTCATCCCAGGCATGGTGATGCCCACATCGAGGTCCGCTTTGCCCAGCCGCAGCGAGACCCGGCCCGTTTTCTTGAGCTGAGCCGACTGCATCTCGAACGCAGTGACGGCCTGCCCGAGGTGGCGACGCTGGCGCTGCGGGTGGATGTCCTCGAACAGCATAGCGGTCGTGTGGACACCCTGTTCCCGCTGCTGGGGGAAGAAGATCGTGATCCGACGGCGCTGGTCGACCTGCTCAGCGCACGCCTGGGTCGTGGGGCCTGCCTCGGGATCCTGCCGGCGGATGATCATCTGCCGGAACAGGCCTGGCAGACGTTGCTGCCGGAGCAGGTATCGAAGAGCAATCGAAAGAACAGCCAAACCGTCAGCGATTCCATTATCAGCTCCAGAATCGGCCCCCGTCCCCTGTGGCTCCTCGATCCCCCTCAGTCATTGACCAGTCGCGATGGGCGACCGTACTGGCATGGTGCCCTGACTCTGCAGCGGGGGCCGGAACGACTCGACCTCATGCCCTGGAATCCGGCCCGGCTGCCCGAGCCCTGCCTTGGACCTCGCGACTACTGGGTGGCTCAGCACCGGCAGGGTGGCCACTGCTGGATCTTTCAGAACCTCCGCAACCAGCGCTGGTTCCTGCACGGGTTGTTCGCCTGAATGGCTGGCCACATTTTGTATGGCACGGCCCGTCGACGTGGTTGGCACTGTCGCGAGAGAAACGGTCGAGCTCCGCGATCCGCTGCATATCGCCCGAACTGCGGGCAATTTTTAATCAATAAAAACAATTTAAACAATTAGATAAGAGTTTTTTCTCGAATTGAGATGAATATGTCGTACGCTGAACTTCACTGTTTGAGCAACTACAGTTTCCTGCGCGGCGCCTCCCATCCGGAGGAACTGGTGGCCCAGGCTGCCGCACTCGGCTATCAGGCCCTGGCCCTCACCGACGAGTGCTCTGTGGCGGGCGTGGTCAAGGCCCATATGGCCGCCAAGGAGGTGGGCTTGAAGCTGATCGTCGGCAGCGAGTTCCAGCTTGCCGATGGCCCGAAACTGGTGCTGCTTGCACCTGACCGCCGCGCCTATGGTCAGCTCTCGACCCTGATCACCCTCGGGCGACGGCGCAGTCCCAAGGGCAGCTATCACCTCACCCTGGCCGATCTCGACCGGGGTCTTGATGGCTGCTTTGCCCTGTGGTTGCCGGACCCGCAACAACCCCGGGAGGCCAATCATGACCTGGGTGCAGGGCTGAAAGCGGCCTTTCCGGACCGGCTTTGGATCGCGCTTGAACTATTCTGCGAAGGCGACGATATCGACCGCACGGCGGAACTGCTGACCCTGGCCATCCGCCTTGATCTTCCCATGACGGCGGCCGGGGACGTCCACCTGCACGATCCTGCACGCAAACCCCTGCAGGACATTCTCACCGCCATCCGCCTGAACCGACCTGTGGCAGAACTCGGCCGGGCCATGCAGCCAAACCGGGAGCGCTGCCTGCAAACCATCGCGCGCCTGCGGGAGCGCCATCCTCCGGAACTGCTGGACGAAAGCGTGGCCATCGCCGAGCGCTGCCGATTCAGCCTCGACGAGCTGCGCTATGAGTATCCCCAGGAGCTGATCCCTCCGGGCAGTACCGCCAGCGAACATCTTCGGGCCCTCACCCTGGCTGGCGCTCGCAGTCGCTGGCCGGAAGGCATGCCGGCCAGCGTCGCAGCACTGCTGGAGAAGGAGCTCGCGTTGGTGGCCGAGTTGGGCTACGAGCACTTCTTCCTCACCGTGCATGACGTGGTGGCCTTCGCCCGCGACCGCGGCATTCTCTGCCAGGGTCGCGGCTCCGCCGCCAATTCAGCGGTCTGCTACTGTCTTGGCATCACCGAGGTGGACCCGGGCCGCATGAACGTCCTGTTCGAGCGCTTCATTTCCAAAGAGCGCAATGAGCCGCCGGACATCGACGTCGATTTCGAGCATCAGCGCCGCGAAGAAGTGATCCAGTACCTGTACCGTCGCTACGGCCGCGATCGCGCTGCCCTCGCCGCCACCCTGATCACCTACCGCCCCAAGAGTGCCATCCGCGACGTGGGCAAGGCGCTGGGCCTCGACGCTACCCTGGTGGATGCCCTGGCCAAGTCCATGGCTTGGTGGGAAAAACAGGAGGAGATCAGCGATCGCTTCGCCGCCGTTGGCGTCGACTCCGGCAGCCCGGTGATCCAGCGCTGCCTGGATCTGGTTCGGCAGATCCTCGGTTTCCCTCGTCACCTCTCTCAGCACGTGGGCGGTTTCGTCATCTCCCAGGGTCCCCTTGCCCAGCTTGTGCCCATCGAGAACGCAGCCATGGCAGAACGCACCCTGATCCAGTGGGACAAGGATGATCTCGAAGCCCTTGGCCTGCTCAAGGTGGATGTCCTGGCGCTGGGCATGTTGAGCGCCATCTCCCGCAGCCTTGCGCTGATCAGTGATTTCCGGGGCACGGATATGGCCATGGCAGATATCCCGCCGGAGGACCCGGAGACCTACGCCATGCTGCAGAAGGCCGACTCCGTGGGCGTCTTCCAGGTGGAGTCCCGCGCCCAGATGGCCATGCTGCCGCGGCTGAAACCAGCCTGCTTCTACGATCTGGTGGTGGAGGTCGCCATCGTCCGTCCGGGGCCCATCCAGGGCGACATGGTGCACCCCTACCTGCGCCGTCGACAGGGTCTCGAGCCGGTGAGCTATCCCAACGAAGCGGTCCGTGGCGTTCTCGAACGCACCCTCGGTGTGCCCATCTTTCAGGAGCAGGTGATCCAGCTCGCCATGGTCGCCGCCGGCTTCAGCGGCGGCGAGGCCGATGCCCTGCGCCGGGCCATGGCCGCCTGGCGTCGCCGGGGCGGCCTGGAGCCATTCCGGGACAAACTGGTGCATGGCATGCTCGAGCGCGGCCACGATTTGGACTTCGCAGAACGCCTGTTCGCCCAGATCTGTGGCTTCGGCGAGTATGGTTTCCCGGAATCCCATGCCGCCAGCTTCGCGCTGCTGGTCTACGTCTCTGCCTGGCTCAAGCGCCACGAACCTGCGGCCTTCTGCTGCGGCCTGCTCAACAGCCTGCCCATGGGCTTCTATTCCGCCTCCCAGCTCATCCAGGACGTCCGTCGACATGGCGTCGAGGTGCGTCCGGTGGATGTGCGAAGCAGCCATTGGGATCATGGCCTGGAGCGCTCAGCGGCCAGCCCCGGACCGGGCAGCGGGCCGGACTCCTGGGGCTATCACTATCGGCGCCAGCAGGGTGCGATCCGTCTCGGATTGCGTCAGGTGACAGGATTCAACGAGGCGGCAGCCGAACGCATCGCTGCAGCGCGAACGCAGGCTCCCCTACGCTCGGTCGAGGATCTCGCCCGCCGCGCCAGACTGGATGCCGGCGAACTGCGCTGCCTGGCCGAAGCGGATGCCCTGCGCAGCCTCGCCGGTCACCGTCATCAGAGCCATTGGGAAACCGCCGCGGTGAAGCCGGAGGCGCCGCTGTGGCAATCGGCACGCAACTCAACCGTGGGAGCATTCTGTCCGGAACAGAATGCGTCGCCCACAGCGCCCTGGAGGGGTGCGGGCCATGGATGGCCCGCAACAGCGGATTCATCCGCGAAAAGTGACTTCGAGGCAGCCACTGACGGGGATGTATGCGCGGACGAGTCCGCTCCCACAGCCACGGGCCAGACCCCTTCTCCGTGGGAGCGGCTTCAGCCGCGAATGGAACATGCGACGTCAATGACTTGCCTGCTATTCGCGGATAAATCCGCTCCCACAGAGACAGATCGCCCAGTTTTGCGACAGCGGCTTCAGCCGCGAACATTCGCGGACGAGTCCGCTCCCACAGAAGCGATTCGGCCACCGTCATCATCGAGTTTCGAGGTGGTCGACGGGGTGGCAGACGACACGGGAGACGCTGCGCTGACGGATGCGCTCATCAAGGATGATGGCGTCGAACTCCCCGCCCCCACCCTCGGCGCTGATGTCCTGGCCGACTACGCCAGCCTCGGGCTCACCCTGAGCGCCCACCCCATGGCCTTATTGAGACGTCTTCCGGCCTTTCGTGGTTGCCGTCGAGCCAGTGACCTCGGCACGCTGAATCATGGTCGCTTCGTACGCATTGCCGGCCTGGTCACCGGCCGCCAGCGCCCGGGCACTGCATCCGGCGTCCTGTTCCTGACCCTGGAAGACGAGACCGGCAACCACAATGTGGTGATCTGGAGCAGCGTCCTGGCCCGTTTCCGCGGCCCCATTCTCGGTGGCCGGCTGCTGCTGGTGAAAGGCGTCCTGGAACGGCAAGGACGCATCACCCACGTAGTCGCCGGCCATGTGGCCGACTACGCCCATCACCTTGGGGATCTACGCGCCGCTTCCCGCGACTTTCATTGATCTGCCTTCGCGCACCTGCCTTCGTGCAGCTGCCTTCATGGATTCGCCTTGCCATAGGCCGCAGCGCGATCGAGATCCGCTTCCAGGGTCCGTGCCGCCATCCAGAACATTGCCGCACCCGCCAGGGTCACCAGCGAGACCAGGAACAGGGCATAGCGGATCGAGTCAACGTCGAATGCAGGCCGCAGCAGGTCACTGAGCAGACCGACGATCTGGGGCCCGAGGCCGAGCCCGATCATGTTGATGATGAACAGCAGCACCGCGGCCGCCGTGGCCCGCATGTGAGCAGGGACAAGCCCCTGGGTCGACGAGAACACCGGGCCGAGAAAACAGTTGGCCAGCACGGCCGGGATCATCAGGAACAGGAACGCGCCCGCTGCGGTCGGCGCGAAAAACACACCCAGATAAAACGGCGTGCCCAGGGCGGTACCGATCATCGGCAGCCACAGATACCAGCGCCGGGTGCGGTGGGCGAGACGGTCAGCCAGATAGCCACCAAAGAACGTCCCGATACCGCCACCGATACCGAAGATCAGCGCCAGCCAGGTACCCAACTCCCCCGTCCCCATACCGTGAACGCGGATGAAGAACACCGGATACCACTGCACCAGCCCGTAACCCACAAAAGCCTGCAATGCCGCCCCGAGGGACATCAGGCGAAAGGCCCGCTGCGACCACATGAAGCGGAAGACTTCAGTAACGCTGCTCTGCTGAGGCGGCGACTGACCATCCAGAGCGCCCTTGGGTGGCTCCCTGACCGTCAGCCATACCACCAGCGCCACCAGGACACCGGGAACCCCGACCAGGATGAAAGTCACGCGCCAGCCAAACCACTCGTTCATCCAGCCGCCGATGAACAGCCCGATCATCACCCCCAATGGCCCGCCGATGGAGAAAATGCCCAGCGCCGTGGCCCGCTCATGTTCCTTGAAGTAGTCCGCCAGCAGGGAGTGGGATGGCGGACTGCCCCCGGCTTCCCCCACTGCCACGCCGATACGTGCGGCCAGCAGCTGCCAGAAATTCACGGCCAGACCGCAGACCGCCGTCATCGCACTCCAGGCCGCGATAGATATCGAGATCACGCCGGTGCGGGACGTACGATCCGCAAGCCGCGCAATGGGAATACCTAAGGTGGCGTAGAACAGCGCAAAGGCAATACCAGAGAGAAAGCCGAGCTGAGTATCGGAGAGATCCAGCTCCAGGCGAATCGGCTCCATGAGGATGCCGAGGATCTGTCGATCGAGGATGTTGATCGCGTAGACGAACAACAACACCCCAAGTACGTAGTGGCGATAGCCCCGGGAGAATTCAGCTGGATCAGTGGCTGCGCCGCTTCCCGCCTCTGGATCGACCTTCTTTGGGCCCTGTCTCTCCTCCACGCGTCCTCCCGCATTCCAAGGCAGACTCCCGCTGTACGCGACAGCCGGAGCAGGATGAGTTCACGAAGCAGGTCCGGATCATGGCAACGAAAATCACGGGAGGCAAGAAACATTCACCCGTGCAGGACTCATGCTGCAGGCTCTTCGATACGCCTTCAGCATGGGCCGGAACCGGTCAGGTCGGATTCTGATGAGCCTTCACGAAAGCCTGCACACGATCCAGGTCTTCCCGCAGCCAGCGCGCGGAAAACCAGTACAGTGCGGCACCGATAAGCGTGAACATGGACAGGATCAACAAGGCATAGCGCAGCGACTCCTCACCGTAGATCGGCCGCAGGATGTCACTGAGAATGCCGGAGAATTGTGGTCCCAGACCAAGGCCGATGATGTTGATGACGAACAGCAACACCGCCGCCGCAGTGGCGCGCATCGCTGGAGGAACAAGACCCTGAGTCATGGAGAATACTGGCCCCAGATAGAAGCTGGTCAGCATGGTGGGAATCATCATGTAGATGAACGCCATGCCGAAGGTCGGCGACAGGAAGATGCCAAAGAAGAACGGCGTGGCCAAACCCGTCGCCAGCATCGGCAGCCACATGTACCAGCGCCGGTCCCGTGCACCGAGACGATCGGCCAGGTAGCCACCCAGAAACGTTCCAGCTCCGCCGAAGACACCGATCACCAGGGCCAGATAGGTCCCCACCTCACCAGTGCTCATGCCATGACTGCGGATGAAGAAGGCGGGATACCACTGGGCAATGCCATAGCCCACAAAGGCATGGACCGCTGAAGCCAGGGCCATGAACCGGAACGACCGCTGGCCCCAGAGGAAACTGAATACGTCCTTCAAGGCCACTTCCGGATCACGTTGGGGTACTACGCCATCGGCACTGCCCTTACGTGGTTCCTTCACGGTAAACCAGACACCGAACGCAAGCAGCACGCCGGGAATGCCCACCAGCATGAAAGTAATGCGCCAACCGAAGAACTCATTGGCCCAGCCGCCAATGAAGAGACCGAACATGACGCCTATGGGTACCCCGAGGGCGAATATTCCAAGCGCCGTGGCGCGTTCGTGCTCCTGAAAGTAGTCCGCTATGAGCGAATGGGACGGCGGGCTGCCACCCGCTTCGCCAATGGCCACGCCGATTCGGGCGATCAGCATCTGCCAGAAGTTCTGGGCCAGACCACAGACGGCGGTCATGGCACTCCAGACAGCCAGGCAGACAGAAATCACCCCGGTACGGGAGGTCCGATCTGCCAGCCGCGCAATGGGGATACCGAGCGTGGCGTAGAACAGCGCGAAAGCGATACCTGAGAGAAACCCGAGCTGAGTGTCGGAGAGGTCCAGCTCGAGGCGCACTGGCTCCATCAAAATAGACAGGATCTGTCTGTCGATGAAGTTGAAGACATAAACCACCAGCAGAACGCCCAGGACGTAGTACCGGTACCCCTTGCTCTCAGAGACTGCCGCACTCTGCTGCGCTGGCTCACTCACGCATATGCCCCCTCTTTCTGATTATTTGCCCTATGGCGCCGAAGGGGAGTATGCCAAGCTCCATGCGAGAGCGCGAAGCCTCGTTCAGCGGCGAGCATTCCGTTCCAGGCCACGCACAGATATCTGTGCACAGAGGCCCACCCTCGTATAATGCGCCAGTTGATTGGGCCTGATCACAGAAGGAGTACGGGTATCCGCATCCTGATCACTGGAGGCGCCGGCTATATAGGCAGCCACACCGTCGTCGAACTCCTCGCAGGCGGGCACCATGTCAGCATCGTCGACTCATTGCTCAACGCCCACCCGGCCGTGCTGCCACGCATTGCGGCCCTTGGCGGCAAGGTCCCCGACTTCCATCAGGTGGATATTCGCGACCGCAGCGCCCTTGGCAGGGTCCTCGACGAGGGCTTCGACGCGGTGATCCACTTCGCCGGCCTCAAGGCCGTTGGCGAATCCGTCAGTGCCCCGCTCGACTACTGGGACACCAATGTGTCCGGCAGCCTCATCCTGCTCCAGGAAATGCGTCGGACTGGTGTCCAGACCCTTGTTTTCTCGTCTTCGTGCACGGTCTACGGCAACAATGCCGAAGCCCCTTTTGCGGAGGATCTGCCCACGGCGCCGATCAATCCCTACGGTGAGACCAAGTTGGCCGTAGAGCGGATGCTCGCTGCCCTGGCCGCCGCGGAGTCAGATTGGCGGCTGGCCAGCCTGCGCTACTTCAACCCCGTCGGCGCCCATCCCTCCGGCGAGATTGGTGAAGATCCCTTTGGCATTCCCGACAACCTCATGCCCTACATCACCCAGGTCGCCGTAGGAAGGCGCCCGCAGCTGCAGGTATTCGGCAACGACTACGACACTCCGGACGGCACTGGCGTCAGGGATTACATCCATGTCGTGGATCTGGCCCGTGGCCACGTGGCAGCACTGGAGTATCTGGCCGGGCACCCGGGCCACAGCATCCACAACCTTGGCACTGGGCGCGGGCACAGCGTGCTGGAAGTCGTCCAGGCATTCGAACGTGCCAGCGGCCGCCGAATACCCTATGTCATAGCGCCTCGCCGAGAAGGCGATTCGGCCGCGGCATGGGCTGATACCCGTCATGCAGAAGCCGCACTGGGCTGGAAGGCGAAGCGGGACATCCATGCCATGTGCCGGGACGCCTGGAACTGGCAACGACGCAATCCCAACGGCTTTGGCAACGAACCGGAGTGATCAGTCGGACGACTCATCTGGGTCAGGACCGTTGCCAGCGAAGAACTCACGAAGCTCGGCAAGCGTGGCTTCCAGTTCTGCGCTCAGCGCCGCCCACTCCGTCCTCGCCGCATCCAGCAATGGGGCGAAATCGTCACGGTGCTGCCACATGAGCACGGCCGCCGTGAGTGCCATCACGACGCAAGCGGCGAGAAATATGACCTCCGCACGGCCTCGTCCTGTTCCTGTCTTCCTCATTTCGGCCATATTGTCACCCTGACTCTAGCCGGGCCTCGGCATGCCACGGTACGCTGGCCTCGGGCCAGCTCAGAAGCCCATGAGGCGCAGCAGTTCTTGGCGGGACTTCTCGTCCTCGCGGAAGCAACCCATCATTCGGCTGGTGGTCATGATCACGCCCGGCGTTTCCACGCCGCGGCAGGTCATGCAGGCGTGTGTGGCCTCGATGACTACACCGACCCCGATGGGCTCGAGCACTTGGCTGATGCAGTCGGCAATTTCAGCCGTAAGCCGCTCCTGCACCTGCAGTCGCTTGGCGTAGGCCTGCACCACTCGCGCCAGCTTGCTGATCCCGACGACTCGATTGCGCGGCAGATACGCCACATGGGCCTTGCCGATGATCGGCGCCATGTGATGCTCGCAGTGAGAGTGAAACGGGATGTCCCGCAACAGAACGATCTCGTCGTAGCCGCCCACTTCCTCGAAAGTCTTCTGCAGGTAGTCGGCAGGCTCTTCTTCGTAGCCACGGAAATACTCAAGAAAGGCATCCACTACGCGCCGCGGAGTTTCCTGAAGCCCCTCGCGCATGGGGTCCTCACCCACCCAGCGCAGCAGTTCACGAACCGCCTCCATGGCCCGTTCCCGCGCCTGCTTATCATCCGCTCTGGCAGGATCTGCCATCTTCGACTCCTGTACCTGCATGCCCGCTGGCTGGTCATTGTACCTGTAAGAGCGCGCAGGAAGCAGCGGGAAGCAGCTCCTTCGGATTGATCCGCGAAGCTGTTCGCAGCTGAAGCTGCTCCCACGGGGACTGCAGCCTGATCCGTGGGAGCGGACTCGTCCGCGACGCTGTTCGCAGCTGAAGACGCTATTCGCAGCTGAAGAGGGTGTCGCAAAAGGTTGGCAAGACTCCGTGGGAGCGGACTCGTCCGCGACGCTGTTCGCAGCTGAAGAGGGTGTCGCAAAAGGTTGGCAAGACTCCGTGGGAGCGGATTTATCCGCGAATGGACTGCCAGAAATCAATGACTTGCGGGGTCATTCGCGGATAAATCCGCTCCCACAGGGGCGCCAC
>SLTB01000020.1 GCA_007130155.1 Pseudomonadales bacterium | reverse complement strand
TCGACGAGGATCACCCGCCCGTGGTCGTCGTGGCGGAGCGTGGCCCCCAAGGCCTCCAGGGCAAGGGACGCCTGTGCCTCGTCCGCTTCCGTCGGGGTGGGGGCCGCCTGGTCAGAAACCGTGGGGGCATCCTCTTCCACCCGCGGATCCGCCGGCGGCGTCGCCGCACGCACGTTACGCTGAATGACCTGGAGGTTGGTCTCCCGGAGATCACGGCTCTCGGCATGAACCTCAGCACCGTCGATATCGATGCTATCGATGACGATGGGATCCTCGAGCAGATTGCGAGGCTGCACAGAGAATGCCACCCGGGCGACCCGAATCGCATGGTCGCCCTCATAGCCCGCCGGATTCCCTACCGTAAGGCCACGCAGCTCACCCTTGCCATTGAGCAGTGACAGACTGACATCTTCGAGGCTGACTACGACCCCGGCGTACTCGGACCCGTAGGTCTCGACAGCGGACTTCACCCAGCCGTCGACCCGCTGATTGACCACGACCGCCGCAATGACCGCCAAAAGCAGCACGACGCCCATGAGAATACCGAGCCAACGCAACATATCAACGCCTCCCTGGTCGCCCAGAACCGGCTTCCCGGCTGAAATCCGGCGGAGCATCCCTACTTCGCCCGCTGGCCTGTGAACCGAACCGAATCACCTCGAACCCGAGCTTGGAACAACCGAACCCACAGCAATGGCGACCACGCGGCGATTGCGCTGGCGACCCTCATCCGTGTCATTGCTGGCCACGGGCTGTCGCGTTCCTTGACCAGCGGTCATGATCCGCGAGGGCTCGATGCCTGCTGCAACCAGGTGATCGCGCACGGCATGAGCTCGTCGCTCCGACAACCGAAGATTGTAGCTCTCCGAGCCTCGGTTGTCAGTGTGCCCTTCCAGCCTTGCCCTGGCATCGGTATATTCGCGCATGAACCGGACCACCCGGTCGAGCTCGGAGAGCTGATCGGCCCGCAGGTCGGCGGCGTCGAAGTCAAACTCCACCACCGCCTCCAGGCGCGGTGGCAGCATCGACTCAGACTCGCGCACAGGACGAAGTGGTGGTGCTGGCTCTGCGCGCGGCTTGGGCGCTGCTTCCGCGGCAACCGAACGCGGCGTCACAGGACCTCTGACTACATAGCGCAACCCAAGAGTCGCCCCTGGCTGCAGCTTGGTCTCATCGAAGTCGAAGACTCCGCGGCCATCAAGCTGCAGGCTCAAGCGATCCGTGATCGCCCGCCGCAGACCCAGCCCCAGACTGGCCCCGCTAGCGTTGTCATTGGCGTCCCCGAAGACGTTGTAGTGAGTGCGGCTGACGCCACCCACGACATAGGACTGCCAAGCGTCACCACCGAGACGATAGAGTCCATCAAGCCGGAAAGCGGTGACGTCCACATCGGGGCCGCCAGCTCCGCGCACCGCGGTCTCCCCATGGGCAGCGTGCAACTCGATGCCGAGGCGATCCGTGGATTGGAAGCCCAGCCCAATGCTCGGCGCTGCCACTGAATCGAAATCGCGACCGCGCTCCCTGCCCAGCAGCAGCATGCCGGGCATGATGTAGAACTGACCCGCTTCCGACTCAGCATAGCGGGCCTGGGACTCCAGAGCGCCGGCCAGGAGCAGCAGAAGGAGAAACAGCGCCAAGGTCTTATCCATGGGACTTGGGTCCTTCAACGAACTGAATCCGAGCGACCTTTGGCCTGAACACCGTTTGCGACAGCGATTCCGACAGCAGGGCGCTTGCACTCGTCAATGTATTCCCCGAGTAGCTGCAGAGTGACGAGCAAGTCATCGCCGAACCTGCGTCAACCTTGGCCCTGGCCAAGTGCCGCGACAGTTCCGCGACAGTTCCGCGACAGTTCACTGACAGTTATGTGACTTCGATGGCCAGGCCCTGGATCGATGCCAGCGATCTGGCCGGTATTCTGGGACATCAAGGAGCGCGTGAAAACGGCCTTCGGTGCAGCAGAGTTCACCACTCCGTTCCTAAAGTGGGGGCAGTGGGAGCATGTGGGAGGTGCATCTGTTGCGGACCGAAAAAGACTGATGCCGCCAGCAACCACGAACGCGTGAGGGCAGGTGTCTCCTGACAGCCTGCGGAAATCGAGGCGAACCCAGCCCCGATGCTTCTCATGCGGACATAAAAAACCCGCTGAGCTTACGCTCAGCGGGCTCGTCGACCTCCATGTTCAAGGTCTCAAGGGGATTCACAAGCACTTCAGTCCAGGGGAGCAAATCGGAAAATTTCGCTGGTCGCCATGTTCCATCTTCCTCTTTGCGACCTTCATTCTCCCCGCAGCCCGTTTCAGCGGAATGTCCCTGGCCAGCAGCTTTGTAACGGTTTGTTGCCCCTTGCGAACATGGCGCTCCCACCCGTAATCAAGCCATGTCAGGCAGCAACAATCGGAACGCCGCACCGCCGCCCTCACGCGACCGTACGCTGATCTGCCAGCCCTGGGCGTCACAGAGTTGCTTGACGATGGCGAGACCGAGCCCGCTCCCGCCCGTACGCTGATTGCGGGAACGCTCCAAACGATAGAAGGGCTGAAAGATCCGCGTCTGGTCCGCGTCAGGGATGCCCGGACCACGATCGAGCACTTCGAGCAGAACCCCGCTGCTCTTGCGCCTGACCCGCAGCTCCACTTTGCCACCGGCATATTGAGCTGCATTCGTCAGCAAATTGGTGAGCACCCTGGACAGCGCACTGGGATCGAGCCGCCAGCGCAGATCCTTAGAAGCATGCCAGTGGAGTTCGACACCATCTTCCTGGTAGTCGCTCAGCAGACGCGTGATGAACGCCCTGAGCTCCACCTCTTCCACGTCCTCACCAGACAGGCCACGGGCGAACTGCAGGGACACCGACAGCAGGGCATCCATCTCCGCCAGGTTGCGTTGGAAGCGCTCGATCAGTTTCGGATCGGTGTTTTCCGGCAGCAGTTCAAGCGCCAGGCGCATGCGCGCCAGCGGCGTGCGCAGGTCGTGGGAGATGCCGGCAAGCAGCGTGGTCCGATTCGAAATCAACTCGGAGATCTCTCGAACCATGGTGTTGAAGCTGCGAGCCAGCGTGACCAGCTCAGAAGGACCGGTTTCCGGCAAGGGCTCGAGCTTGGCCCCACCGCGGAACTGGCGTGCCGCCGAGGCCACCGCATCCAGCGGCCGCGTGATGCGCTGCACAATCAGCAGCGAAGCGGCGAGCACGATCGCCGCCCCTGCACCAAATATCACCAGCGCAACCGACAGCGGCTCGGTGTCGCGACGGTCTGCGGAGAATCCGATCTGCAGCAAAAATCCTCCCATGGGAATCTCGGCCCAGACCAGGTCGTCGCCCTCCAGCAAAATGACCGGCTGCCCCAGCCGGGCTTCGAGCTGGAGTGCAAGCAAGTCCATCCAGGGCACGTCGGAACGCAAAGGCTGCAGTGCCCGAACCTCGGGCGACACCACCAACCCATGGCTTTCGAAAAGCTCGAGCTCGAAGTAGGGACGGGCCTGGGGTGATAGCTCCACCCAGGTCTGGGCGGAAAGCACGAGCAAGGCTGCCTCGTCGTCGGCGGACTGCTCCGCCAAAGGTGTGGTGACAAAGCGATCGAGGGCGGCGATGGAGACCAGGGCGATGGCGAGTGCGCTGACTCCCAGGGTAAGACTGGTGCGCAGCAGCAGCGATGCCGGCCGCATGTCAGTCCCCGGTATCGGGACAGAACATGTATCCCTTACCCCACACCGTACGGATGAAAACCGGTCGCGATGGATCCTGCTCGATCTTGCTGCGCAACCGGGTGACTCGAACGTCGATACTTCGATCAAAGGGCGAGCGTTCCGCGCCAGTCAGGAGATCGAGGATCCGGTCGCGATCGAGGACCTTGTTGGGATGCGCAGACAGCACTGCGAGGAGATCGAACTCCCCGGAGGTCAACGCCACCTCCTCACCGTCCCGACTGAGCTTGTGGGCATCGAGGTCGATCGTGAAGGGACCGAAATGACGCAGAACCCGCTGCCCCCTCACCTCAGGGTCGCGATTGGCCCGCCGTAACACCGCCCGAATGCGCGCGAGCAATTCACGAGGGTTGAAAGGCTTTGCCAGATAGTCGTCCGCACCCACTTCGAGACCGACAATGCGATCGACGTCATCGCCCTGCGCAGACAGGATAATGATCGGCAGATGGCCGGCGGATTTCAGGCGCTTGGCGATGGACAGACCGTCCTCGCCAGGCAGCATGAGGTCGAGAACCAGAAGATCCGGCCGTTGTTCCGCCAGCGCCGCATCCATCTCCAAAGCGTCGGCCACCGTGCGCACCCTGAAGCCCTGTTGCGTCAGGTAGGCCTCGATGAGCTCCCGCAGCTCAGCGTCATCGTCCACGACCAACAGATCCGGAACACTCATAATGACATCATCGCTGCGGACGTTCTGGAGCTTGAATCTCCCGGACCGGTAGCCTGTACACTGGCGAGCTCCCGGCTGCTGGAACCGGGCTCAGGCGCCCTTCAATATCCACCTGACTGTTGTCCCGGCTCAGGGCCTCGAGCAGATCCTCTGGCAAATCTGAGCCGGAACGGCGCTCAAATCCGACCCCGAAAGGCTTTTCCGGGTTCACGCTCTGGTAGTGCACGAAGCCTTCCCGGCCTTCGATCTCCACCACGCTGCCGTCAGGCTGCTCGACACGATAGCCGAAGCGGCGCTCGCCCTGAATACGCAGCACGGGCCGCTTACCCGCCCGGATCATGCGCCGATGCACCTCAGTAAGAAGTTCCCGACGTTCGTCCACGGAGAGATCGTCCCACTGACCGATATGCCGCTGGAGCTCGGCATCGGAAACACGGGCATAGTCGCCCTGCGTCGCCAGCACTGGCGGCGCAAGGGCGAAACACGTTGCAGCAATGATCACGCGGGCGCGGAAAGTCAGCGCGCGGTCGTATGCCATGAGTGTCCTTGAACCCTGAAAACGAACCCTGCGACCACGACGTGCCGAGGCGCAAGACCCAGAAAAACCGAGCTTAAGTGGCCAGCGCATGGGTTGCAACAGCCACGAGAGCCGCCCGAAGGCCTGTCTCTGAGCGCCTTCAGGCGCGCTCGAAGAGTCCGGCAGCGCCCTGCCCACCACCGATGCACATGGTGACGACACCGTAGCGCTGCTTGCGACGCGCAAGCTCCCGCAGCACCAGCCCCGTCAGACGGGAGCCGGTCATGCCGAAAGGGTGGCCGATGGCTATGGAGCCACCGTTGACGTTGTACTTCTCATTGTCGATGTGCAGGGCGTCCCGGGAATACAGACACTGTGACGCGAACGCCTCGTTGAGCTCCCAGAGATCGACATCGTCGATGCTCAGGCCCGCACGATCGAGCAGCCGCGGAATGGCAAACACCGGGCCGATACCCATCTCGTCGGGCTCGCAGCCCGCAACGGTGAAGCCCCGGAAGATACCCAGCGGTTCCAAACCCAGTTGTGCGGCCCGCTCTGCGGTCATCAGCAGCGTCATGGATGCGCCATCGGACAGCTGAGAGGCATTGCCAGCCGTCACCGTGCCGTTTTCCTCGAAGGCCGGCGGCAGCTTGGCCAGACCTTCGAGGGTGGTGTCTGGACGGTTGCACTCATCCCGGTCCACCACCACCTCATGGAAGCTTTCCTCACCGGACTCCTTGTCGACCTTCTTCATCTTTACCGTCATGGGCACGATTTCCTCGCCCACCCAGCCCGCCTGCTGGGCCTTGGCATAGCGCTGCTGGCTCTGCAGCGCGTAGGCATCCTGCTGCTCGCGGGTGACCTGATAGCGACGGGCCACGACCTCAGCGGTGTTGCCCATGGCCATGAATATCTCGGGCTTCTGCTCTTCGAGGATGGGGTTCTTCTGAGACTTCGAGCTCTGCTGGCGCATGCCCATGGAAATGGAGTCGACCCCACCGGCCATGGCCACTTCGGTCTGGCCGCTGGCGATCTGATGGGCCGCGATGGCGATGGATTGCAGGCCTGAGGAGCAGAATCGGTTGATGGTCTGGCCGGCGGTCGTGATGGGCAAACGGGACAGGACCACGGCGAGCCGCGCGATGTTGCCGCCCTGCTCACCTTCGTGGTTGGCAGATCCTACGACCACATCCTCGACCGACCCCGGCTCCACCTTCGGATTGCGGTCGAGCAGCGCATTAATGCAGTGAGCGAGCATGTCGTCCGAGCGGGTCAGGTTGAAACTGCCCCGGAACGACTTGGCCAAGCCTGTACGGACATTGTCGACGATCACGACGTCACGGCTACCCATGATGGATTCCTCACACTGTCAGCCTCAAGAATTCGATGGGGATGTTACTGCATGCGGCGGCGCGCGGAAACCTGAGTCCTGGCTCGCAATCGTTTTTCGAACCCGGCTTTACGCCAGCCATTCCCGAAGGACCCGATCCACGGCACAGCGAGCGCCGGGAACAACCCTCGTGACTGTCACAATCCTGCAACCTGGAGGTCACATCGGGACGTTAGTCTCAGATATCAACAGATGGCTGAACAGATTTGGGACAGCAGTTGCCATGGGATATCGCGAGCTGTTGAAGAACTACATCAGGTTCCTGGAACTGCACGCTGGCGACAACTTCATCGAGTCGATCGCCACGGCACGGGAAGCGCTGCTTAACGAGCGCGACCTCGGCGAACTGCGCGCCATCGCCGCCGAGATCTTCCGCGAGGCCAACTCCAAACCACCGCGGACGCCTGTGGCCAATTACAACTACCGCTTTCGCCTGCTGCTCAACCACTACGGCATTGCCATTCGGGCGGCCGCTCTGATGAGCGACACCACCGAGGAGCGGGTTCGCTGCTGGCGGACCCAACCACGGTCGCGGCGCTACCTGCCCATGGCCGAAGCCGAGTTCCAGAAGTTCGAGACTCGCCTCACCGCCTATCTCGAGACCGGCGAGCTGGGCGACGATACGCGTGGCCGGCAGTCCTCAGACCGGAAACCCAAAGCTCAATCCTCAAGCTCGACGTCGAGGCGGGGCGCGGCTGCCAACAGGCCATCGTAGTGCGCACCGACCCGATCCAT
>SLTB01000089.1 GCA_007130155.1 Pseudomonadales bacterium | reverse complement strand
GGATCCCCCATCCGTAACGATCGAGGCCTGTGGCGCCCGCACTCGTTCCCCCAACGAGTGCGGGCACCCCCTAGCCCGCCTGTCTCAGCGATTCACCGCTGTGGATATGCCGGTAAATACTTCGTTCCGTCCGGGTGCTGTCGCGCGCCTTGTCTCTACCGGCCTCTCCACAACCTCGCTTCGCGCATCGCTGAGACAGGCGGGCTCATGACTTCATGCACAGCCTGCTCATTGGATGCAGCCCAAACGGTTTCAGGAAGCTCTGAGGCCAAGAAGATTCGGCCAGCGCTTGCGGCTGTTGATTCCAGCCAGAACCATCAGCCCGAAAACAAGCGCAGTTCCGAGGCCACCGAACAGGACTCTAGGCGCAGATCGTTCGGGAGCAACGCTTGGGCTCATTGCGGTCTTTCCCGTAGCCGCCACCATCGGAAACTGACTTCCGGCTGCGGCCCTGGGGGGTGCTATGCCACCAGCCAGGAACGACTGCGTGCCACCCATCAGATCAACGTGATTCCCGGCACCAGTCGATGAAGTCCCGATGGACCCATCCCAGTATGCCCCCAGTCTGGATGACTCCAGCGGGACAACTGAGACCCCGCCCGAACCGGCTTCACTTCGAGGTTTCGCCATCAAAGGGATCCCAGGCAGCCTCACATCCATCCCATCCGAAATCGCAGCAATCGCCGGAGTCCCCACCAGGGCCAGCACAAGTAGCGGGGCGCGCAGAAGCATCGAGGTAGGACTCGTTGCCGGGGATAGAGCTATCGGCAGGATGAGCATGCAATCAGTTCCTAGTACGCCGTGTGCGAAAGAAGCGCTACGGGTGTACGCAAAAGAATCAAGAGATCGAGCCGGAGCGACCAGTTGTTGATGTACTCCAGATCCAGATGAACTCGCTGCCGCATCTTCTCTACGCTATCGGTCTCGCCCCTGTGGCCACGGACCTGCGCCAGACCGGTGATGCCTGGCTTGACGCGATGGCGGGCCATATAGGCCATGATCAAACTCGAGTACATGACGTTGTGGGATACCGCATGCGGTCGGGGGCCAACGAGCGACATGCTTCCATGGAGTACGTTGAACAACTGCGGCAGCTCGTCGAGGCTGGTACTTCGAAGGAATCGACCAACCGTCGTTACCCTTGAGTCATGACTTGTAGCCTGAACGACCACATTACGCTCAGTCTCGTGTACGACCATGCTTCGGAACTTCCACACGTTAAACAGCATGCCGTCCCAGCCGTGTCGCTGCTGCCTGAAGAACACAGGACCCTTGGAGGTCAGCTTGACGCCAGCCGCGATAGCCAGCATCACCGGTGCCAGCACAACGAGGGCGACGGATGCGAGGGAAACGTCTATCAGTGATTTCATGAACGCGGGACCGCCCGAACCGAGGGGGCTTTCCGAAAGCGAGATCAGCGGAACACCAGAAACCTCGCGCACACAAGGGTCGATGAGATTCATTCCCGTGATGTCGGGCGCCCATATCACGTCAACGTTGCATTCGAGCAGCTCATGCTGGAGTGCAACGACGCCAGGACAGCGTTCCATGGGCATGGCTATGTAAACACGCTCGATCTTCATGTCGCGGACCAGGCCCACGAGGTCTTCCAGACTGCCCAGCACCGGGATGTCTGCATCGGGCCAGCGCGCAGTGTAGGAAGGGTCGTCGACGACACCCACCACAAATTCCGGAAGAAACGGATTACGGTTTATGCTCTCGGCGAGATGGCGCGCCAGGTGGGAAGACCCGACGACGATGGCGGGCATGTTGACCTGAAGCCGCCGCTGCCAGAGTCTACTCAGAAACCTGGACAGCATCTGCAGTGCAATCTGGCCCACCAGAGCCAAGGCGGCCCAGAGGCCAACCCAAACAAGCGAGAATGCCGAAGCGACCCCGAGCAGCGACATCACCAGGCCCAGCGCCAACAGCACCAGGACCCAGGCCTGGGTCAGTCGTATGGCAGTTACCAGCTCACTGCCATAACGATGAAAGATGCCGACCCAGCGATAGATGACCAGCATGAGCATGACAGTCGCCAAGCCGAGAAACCTGTACTCGACGGTTGGACTGGTGCCGGGCTCGGTCGTAATGAGATAAAGAATCCCGAGGACCCAGGCCACGCTCGTCGTCCACTGGATCCAGTGCAGAATGGTCTGCCGATCGCGAAGAAGAAGTCGGTTGGGGGCAATTCTGCTTCGGGGCTGCTCTTGGCCGCGTATGCTCTGCTTCGGTCGCTCATCGAGGATGACAATTTGACCTGGATCGGTGTCAATGTTCCGCGGATCCAGATTGTTTGCTGCACGAGTCATTGCGAGACCTAGAGCGCGCCGAAGGTGGTCTCCCTGGTGGAAGTCCCTCGCCGAAGAGGAGATCTCCGTATGGTGGTCCCGACAGGTAGAATGATCTGTGCGATAGACAACACAAACTCGCTCTCGGATGCTTCAGACCAAAGAGAACCGTCCCCAAAGGGTCGGGGACGGTCGAGTCATGGCGAATCAGCGTTGCAATTCGCAACGCTTCCCGAACGAGCCTGTGCCAGCCGGGGCTACAGCGACCGTCTGCCACCGATGAAACGAATGAGAACGATGACCACGGCGATGACCAGGAGCACGTGGATCAGCCCCCCCATCGTGTACGAAGAGACCAAACCGAGAAGCCATAGAACGAGCAGCACAATAGCGATAGTTTCCAGCATTGCTTCACCTCACACAGGCAACGTGCCTGAAAGGGGTCATTGCAGCACGCGAGCCCGATCCAGTATGTTCGCTGGCACACACGGACCAGGACCAACCGAGAACTTCGGCCCGCTTCCAGCCGAAAGGCCCCGCGCCGCCAGAGGCTGCTCGAACAGCCTGGGCGCCTCTGATCGGCGTCGTCCCGCGCCGACACCTGCGTGATTGTGTTCCACGAAGGCTGACGGACCAGCGATCAGTATCGACCGCGCAGGGCGAACTGGAAGCTGACGTCCGGCGCGCTGCCCGGACGCAGGTCTTCATAGACCGCGAACTCCAGCGCCAGACCAGGACCAACATGCCACGCGCCACCGAGTCCACCCTGGACACTCCAGCCACCGATCTGTTTCAGATCGGTATCCACCAGATCCGTATGTCCATCAAGCTGTGCCTTCAACGTCAGCCTTGCCGTTACCGGCCACACCAGCGTCCAATGACCATAGCCAGCAAATTTACGCAACCGATGGCCGACCAGGTCGTCCCCGGCTGGACGCAAGACACCCAGGGTCATGTGACTTTGGAGGCCCAGGGCAGCGAAGGCCGATCGCTCAGTGAGGCTCAACCCCAGCGCGACATCCACCCCGTCGCTGCCGGTGAGGCGGCCAGAACGTCCCGTCGGCAATTCCGCATCGAGGCGCATTGCCAGATCCCTGGCTGGCGAACGATGCAGGCTTCGTGCAACGCCGACGCGAAGGTCACCCGGGCCCACGTGACTGTCTTCGAGCAGCAATCGACGCTGGCCGTCTACATCCCAAACCATGCGCAGGCGGTCTCTTGGCGCCGCGTCGCGGCCACCGTCCGGAAAGCCGAACCAGTCGTGCCATTGGTCGATGAGCCCGTCGAGAACACCACCGGCATGGCGCATGCCGACCAGCTCAATACTTCCCGCCCAGGCGTCGGCAAAGCCACGTTCGAAGCGCGCCACAACGGTCGTGGTCTCCCCGTCGATAAACACCGATTCCCCTCGCGATGCCGAGGCAGTGAAGTGGCTCGCCAGCTCCACGAGCAGGTCGGCGTGCACCTCGCCCGCAGCCGGAAGCACTGCTGTGCGCGCGCGTGGCAGACCGAAAAGAGTCGCCACTGGACCACTGTTTCGCCATAAAAACGGTGCATCTCCAGGCGACTCGGCACGGGCAATCTGCACCAGCAGCATCACTGCAAGCAACAGCGCTGGCCGGGGCCGCAGGCTCAGTTGACGGCCCGCTGCCGGTCCTGCCAGAACGGAGCCCGAAGCTCGGTCTTGAGAATCTTGCCAGCGCCGGACTTGGGCAGCTCACCGTCGTGGAAGCGGATACTGCGGGGACACTTAAAGCCTGCAATGCGCGCCTTGCAGTGCTCGATCAGGTCTGCGTCGGTGACGAACATACCTGCTTTCACGACCACCTCGGCGTGCACGGCCTCACCCCACTGGTCGCTGGGAATACCGATGACCGCACACTCGGCCACGGCAGAATGGGCATAGAGGGCATCCTCGACCTCGGCCGAGTACACGTTCTCGCCACCGGTGACGATCATGTCCTTGATGCGATCCACCACATAGAGCAAACCGTGCTCGTCCATGTAGCCCCCGTCACCCGTATGCATCCAACCGTTGCGCAGCACCTCGGCGGTGAGTTCCGGCTGGTTCCAGTATCCCTTCATGACCATGGGGCCGCGCACGCAGACCTCGCCGATCTCGCCCAGCGGAAGGGTGTTGCCATCGGGATCCCGTATCGCCACGTCAGCGTTGTAGACCGGCTGGCCTGCCGAGGCCGTGAAACCGGCATTAGGCCCCTCAAAGGTATGGAACTCCGGCATCAGGACGGTGGCCACGGGTGACAGTTCGGTCATGCCGTAGCTCTGCAGGAAGCGCACACCTGGCAGTCGTTCGAGCGCACGCTTCAGCAGCGCTGCGGGCATCGGCGACGCCCCATAGCTCAGCAGCTTCAGACTCGAGAGATCACGGCTCTCCAGGTCAGGATGCTGCATGAGTCGATTGAGCATGGTGGGCACGATGATGGTGATGTTCACCCGCTCGCGCTCGATGGTGGCCAGGAACGGTTCGATCTCGAACTTCGGAATCACCACGTGGGTACCACCGGCCAGGGTCACGGAGAACAGGCGCGCGCCACCAGCCACGTGGAACATGGGCGAGACATGCAGATGCACCGTCCCGCCGCGGATATCCATGTTGAGCATGGCGGTGAGCGAATTGGTCACAAGGTTGGCATGGCTGAGCATCACGCCCTTGGAGCGGCCTGTGGTGCCGCCTGTATAGAACAGGCAGGCGGTGTCCTCAAAGCCGCGGCCGGCGTCCTCAGCGGGCGTCCCAAGGGCCAGATCCTCCCAATGCGCCCATCCAGCTAACGCGGGCATGTCGCGATCCGCAGCCAGAATCAGCTGCGCGAGCTCAGCGCCATCCTGGCGCTGGGCCTCAGCGGCGGCGGCGTGGACCGGATCCGCGATGAGGATACGTGCACCGCAGTCATCAATAGCGAAACGAACTTCCGGCGCCGCCCAGCGTGTATTGATGGGCACTGCAATACCACCCGCCCAGAACACGGCGAAGAAGAACTCCACGTAACGATGCGAGTTGTCCGCCAGCATGGCCACGCGATCGCCGGGAGCCAGACCCAACCCGATGAGGCCGCCTGCGAGACGGGCCACGCGATCGGCAAATTCACGCCAGGTGTAGCGGACATCGCCTTCGATCAGCGCGGGTTGATTCGGATACAACAGTGCGGAACGGCGCAGGGTCTGAGCAAGCTGCATGAGTTCAACCTTAAAAGGGGATGATTCAGTGTCTGAACTGACCCAGATCCGATGGCGGCGGCGTGGCTTCGTCGAGGCGAATGATGTCCACGTTGGCCGCATAGCGATCCTGCCACTCCCGCAGCGGCAGCCAGCAGGGAACACCCTGCACGTCACGGGTGATCCAGCCGTCACTGGCGTCACTGAGATCGCGCAGATCGTCCAGATGCTCCTGAGTCAGTTCGAGCTGACCGTAGCGCATGGGACCCTGAACGCAGGCATGCCAAAGCACGTACTCGAGATGCTCCATCCACTCCAGGCCATAGGCCATCCGACAGAGCATCTTCATGTAGCGCTCAAGCTCCCGATGCTCGGGTTCCATGCCTGCCACCTCTCTGCCGAGGTCATCGTGTGACTGAGTGCCCGCCGTCCACTGTGACAATGGTGCCACTGACATAGCTTGCCCGGGGTGAGGCCAGGAACACCACCACATCGGCCACCTCCATCGGCTCCGCTGGGCGATCGAAGGGCAGCCGGCCGAGCATGCGCGGCCACTGCTCCGGATCCCGACCCGCCATGCGGGCCCGGGTACGCGCCTGATTCTCCATGCGGTCGGTGCGGGTGAGCCCCGGGTTCACACCCACCACCCGTATCCCATGCCGGGGTCCCGCTGCACCGACCGCACGCGTGAAAGCCATGAGTCCGGCATTGGCGGTCACGCCGGCAATGTAGCCCGGGTCATGGCGTTCGCCGCCGGTGCCGATCACATTGACGATGACGCCACCGCCGGCATCCCGCATACGGGAATACATGGCACGGCAGAGGTTGATGTAGGAGAACATCTTCAAATCCCAGCTCGCACGCCAGACCTCCTCGTCCACGGCGTTCAGCGGACCGGCAGGGATGGCGCCCGCATTGTTCACCAGCAGATCCATCGCCCCCACCCGGCCCGCCAGGGCTTCGGCCCGACCACGCTGGGAGAGATCCATGGCATGCACCTGTACCTGCACGTCGTGCCGATCCATCAGTTCCGATCGCGCCCGCTCCAGGTCCGTGCGCGAACGCGCCACCAGATGCAGGTGAACGCCCTCCTCCGCCAGCCCCTCCGCCACGGCGCGGCCAATACCCCGGCTCGCCCCGGTAATGAGCGCTTGCTTGCCGCGAAGATTCAATTCCATTGCGCGTGTCCCATCAGGCCCGTTGGCCGCCCATGAGTTGCTGCATTTCCTGCTCGTCGAAATCGAGTTCGGCCAGCAGCGTCGCCGTGTCCGCACCGAGTGCCGGTGCCGGTCCCAGGATACCCGCCGGCGTGGCGTCGAAACGCGCCGCCGGTCGCGGCTGGCGAACGATGCCCGCCTGCGGATGGGCATATTCTGCCAGCAGATCGTTCGCAAGGATCTGTTCGTGTGTGAGAACTTCCGCGGGGGATAGCACAGGCGCGCAGGGCACAGCGGCCGCATCGAGCGCGTCGAGCCACTGTGAGCTCGAACGGTTGGCCAGCACTTGCGCAGTCAGCGCAAGGCGTTCAGCCACATTCGCCACCCGGTCCTGGGCCGTTCGGAACCGGGGATCCTGCTCCCATTCGGGCCGCTCGAGGACGCGACAGAGCCCCGCCCACTCTGCATCGGACACCGCGCCGACCGTGATCCAGCCATCCCTGGTCGCAAAAATCAGGTCCTGAGCGAGCTGCGATCGGGCCGCTTCCACCTCGTCGCCGACGAAGGTGTGGTCGGTCATCCCTTCCGGCCACAGGAAGGCCACGATGGCATCGAGCATGGCAAGCCGAAGATGCTGTCCCAGCCCCGTCCGCTCCCGCGCGAACAACGCAGCCGTGATGGCCTGGGCCGCGGTGAGGGCCGTCACCTTGTCCGGGACGATCGTTCGCACCATCCGCGGGCGTCCAGTATCCCGATCAGCCTGGATCGAGGCGAGCCCGGATAGGGCCTGGATGACAGGATCGTAGACCCTCTTATGGGCATAGGGTCCGGTTTCACCAAAGCCGGAAATCGACACATAAATGAGATCTTCACGCCGCCGCCGCATGGCGGACTCACCGATACCCATGCGCTCGACGACGCCCGGCCTGAAGTTCTGGACGAAAACGTCTGAAGTCTCGACCAAGCGCTCGAGCGCTTCCATGCCCAGCGGGGTCTTCAGGTCGAGGACCATGGAGCGCTTGGAGCGATTCGACGACAGGAAGGTGGCGGATATGCCGCCGCGGGAGGTGCCCATCTGCCGCACCAGATCGCCTGCCGGCGGCTCCACCTTGATCACATCGGCGCCCTGATCGGCCAGCATCATCGTCGCCACCGGACCGGAGATCATGGCCGTGAGATCCACCACCCGGATACCGTCCAGAGGGCCTCGATCGCTCACCCGAAGGATCTCACCTGACCACCGTCCACCACCCAGGTGGCGCCGGTCACGAACGATGCCCGGGGGGACGTGAGAAACGCCACCACATCGGCGATCTCCCGCACCTCGCCAAAACGCTGCAGCGCCACTTCCCGCTCAATCCAGCGCCTCCAGGACTCCGGCCGGTCCTTGACGTTGCGGTCCCAGGAGCCACCCTCGAAGAGAATATTGCCAGGAGCCACCGCATTGATGCGCACCGCCGGACCGACCAGTTTCGCCATCGCAGTGACCAAGTGATTGAGGGCGGCCTTGGCCATGCCGTAGGACAGTGGCGTACCCATGGCATCGACGCCGGCAATGGAAGAGATGACGGTGATGCTGGCTCCGGGGCGGCCTTCGAGACGTCGCTGGGCCTCCCGGACCAGGCGCACGCTGCCGGTGAGGTTGTGCGCCATAGCCACATCAAAATCGGTATCGGAGACATCCCAGCCGGGCTTCAGCCCGCCGCCACCGACATTGGCAATCACCGCATCGAGAGCACCAAAACGCGCCAGCGTTGCATCGAGGGCGCGCACGATGTCTTGAGTCCGGGTCATGTCACCGCAAAAACTGCCAGCCCGCTCCGCGACATCAGGCGCCAGCGCGCCAACGGTCTTCTGCAGCACTTCCTGCCGGCGACCACTGAGCATGACGTTGGCGCCCTCGGCGAGCAGGACTTCCGCAATGCCCCGACCTATGCCGGCGCTGGCCCCCGCCACGAACACCGACTTGCCAGCCAGTTCCAGATCCATATATCCCCCTGTGAACCTTGCTTATGACTGCCGTTGCGCTTGCACCCGCTCACCGCCTATGGTCGCAGACTGCCTTCCGTGAAGCATCCAGGATCGAGGCGCATGTACTCACCCGTGAGGGATCCAGATCTCCTGACGACAATGCTGGGACGCAGGGTGCTCAGAATGGAAGAGGAATCTGCCATGGGGATGCAGCGCGTCGTGGCCCTCTGGCTGGATGGCGGGGGCGAACACGGCATGCGCTTCCCCATGCCCACCGGCAACGCACTTCGATCAGCGGGGGAGATCGCAGAGATACGGGCCCTGCTTTCTGGACTGTCGCGTCAGGTGGCCGCCGCCATCCGACGCCAAGTGGGGCCAGGTGATCCAGCCCTGGCGACAGACGTCATCGACGTGACCATCATGGCGGCCCTTGCAGACCCTGACGCTTTCATGGATGAACAGGACCCGGCCAGCTCTCCGCTGACCCAGCCCTGATCACCAGCCCGGCTGGGCCCCACCAGGCTGAGGCTGCTGTCCCTGCTGCATCATCTGTTCCCGCATCATCTGCTCCTGCATCTGGCGTTGACGCTGGGCCTGCATCTCCAGCTCTGTCCGCTGCTCGGCAGTGAAGACCGCCTGCACCTTGCTTTGCAGCAACAGCGACAGCGCCGTCATTTCCCCGGTGACCTCCCCGAGCTGGCTCGCGCCCGAACGGATGGCAGCTTCGTCATAGTCGTGACCCACCTTGTCCGCCAGTTCCATCTGAACCCGCTGAGCCCGCTCTTGCAGCGCCTCGATCTGCGGCCCCAGGTCATCGATGACCGCGCGGATCTCCGTCTGCTGCTGCTCTGAGAGGCCGAGAGCCTCGGCAAGCTGATCCACCTGATCGCCAGCGGGTGACTGCTGGGCCGCGGCCGGAAGCGCGACGCTCAGGGCGACGAAGAGGACAAGCCCTATCAGGACTCGATTGGATAAGATCAATGCACTCACCTTTGAAAATGGCCCAAGAAAGCCGGCACCATAACGCGATGGCGGAAGGGTTGCATCCGCGGGCAGGGCTGCCAATCCTCCCGCAGCGACTCAGCCCACCCTGGCCTCAGCCGTCGCCTTGGCCCATTTGTAGTCGGCCTTGCCGTTGGCTGCACGCTGCACCGACGGTACCCGGACGATGGCACGGGGCAGCTTGTAGCCGGCAATGTGGCCACGCATGAATTCCCGCAGCGCTTCATCGCCGGGATCAGCGCCGGGCTCAAGGGCGAGCACAGCCACCACCCTCTCGCCGAAGCGTTCGTCCGGCATACCCACTACCAGACAATCCGCCACATCCGGGTGACGCTTGGCCGCCTCCTCCACCTCTTCCGGGAACACTTTCTCGCCACCGGTATTGATGCATTGGGAACCCCGCCCCAGCAGGATGATGGTCCCATCTGGCTCGACCTTGGCGAAATCCCCAGGGAACGAATAGCGCAGGCCTCCGATCTCCCGGAAAGTACGCGCAGACTTTTCGGGATCCTTGTAGTAACCGATCGGTACGTTGCCGGAGGTCGCCACCAAGCCCATCTCATCGGAACCGGGCGCCACCTCGCGTCCATCCTCGGTGAAGACCTTGACTCCGGGGCTCAGGGCGAAGCGCGCCGTCTGCGGCGGCGTCGCCCGATTGCTCATGGCCATACCCATGCTGCCCTCACTGGAGCCCATGGCGTCGAGCAGCATCATGTCATGGTGCTCAAGCAGACGCTGTTTGGTCTCGGCCGACCACATCACCCCTGAGGACACCACCTGCTGCAGGCTCGACAGGTCATAGGGCTGCCCCCGATCCCGGGCCCCGTCGAGGGCGCTGAGCAGGGGTTTGGCAAAGGCATCGCCGATGATGGTCATGTCCGTGATCCGATGCTCCGCGACCGCCCGCCAGATCTCATCTGGATCGAGGCTCGTCTGCTTCACGGTCACAACCGTACCGCCCATAAGATGGGGCACCATGGTTCCGATCCACATTCCGACCCCGTGCATCTGCGGCGAGGCCGCCAGGGTAGTCGGGGCCAAGCCTGCGGCGTGCACTTTCTTCACCAGTTCCGGGATATCCTCGACCCTGGCCGGCGGTTCCAAGCCACGCATGGCGAAGCCGGCACACATGCCGACGCAGAACTGCCCGGCGTGATACATCACGCCCTTGGGCATGCCGGTCGTGCCACCCGTGTAGAGCATGTATATGTCATCGAAGGGCCGCTCGATGCGCCGCATGGGCATGGCCGAAGCGATGGCGTTTTCGTAGTCCAACGCACCGTCGAGCAGGGTCTCCCCACTGTCGTCCGCCACCTGAATGAGACAACGGAGCCTAGGCAGACGCTTGCGGGCAGCATCCATCAAAGGCGCATAGCGGGCCTCATACACCACAGCTTCCGCATCGGCATTGTCGAACAGGTAGACGAGCTCCTCGACGCCATAGCGGTAGTTCACGTTGATAGGTACGCCGCGCATCTTGAAGCTTCCGAAATGCGCCTCCGCATACTCGTTGGAATTGTGCATGTACAGCCCGATCTTGGAGTCTGGCCGCAGTCCGTGCTCATCGAGCACCGCGGCGATCCGCGCCGCACGACCCTCGTAGTCCCGCCAGGTCCGACGACTCTCACCGCAAATGAGTGCCAAGTGATCAGGCACCACATCAGCGATCAGCTCCCAGGCATTGGCAAAATGAAAGTCCAAACGTCACCCTCCGTCACGGGTATAAGAGACCGCTGGAAGATACCCAGGCGTACTCACCAACTCAAGCTCAAGCGTGCGTGAACGCAAACGAATCCTGATGCCCATGGCCGCCGAAAGTCCTACCATGAAGGTGTAGTCGGATAAGGAGACGCAGGCATGTTCGAAACCGCCGAGCTGGGACGCAAGGTCAGCAAAAAAGACTTCGCTGCCGAGGAGCCGAAAGTGCACACGGCGCTCCTGAAAAACCAATCGGCTCTGCGTGACGCGGGAGTCCCGGTGATCGTGATCGTTTCCGGGATCGAAGGGGCCGGCAAGGGGGCATTCGTCAATCGCCTCCACAAGTGGCTGGATACACGCGGCGTCGAAACCCACGCACTGTGGGAAGAAAGCGAAGAAGAGCGTGAGCGCCCGTTCTTCTGGCGTTTCTGGCGGGTCATGCCGGCACGTGGAAGCATCAGCGTACTGTTCGGGTCATGGTACACGAAGCCCATCGTGGACCATGCCCTGAACCAGACCGATGTTGACGCCTACGAGCGCGCCCTGCACAGGAACGTCCAGCTCGAGCGACTATTGGTCGATGACGGCGCCCTTATCATCAAATTCTGGTTTCATCTCACGCGCAAGCAGCAGCAGGCGCGCCTCGCGGCAGACCTCAAGACGAAGTCCGCCTCACCCCAGCTCAAGGCCTATGCACGCAGCTACAAGCGCTTCGCGAACGTCTCCGAAAGGGCCATCCGTCTCACTGATCGCAGTCACGCGCCCTGGCACATCATCGAGGCTGCAGACGAGTACTACCGGGATCTCTACGCAGGGCGCCACCTTCTGGAAGCGATGGAGCATCGTCTCGCCTCGCTCCCAAACACCCAAACCCCGGCGGTCGAATCCATTCCACCACAGGCCGTCCCAACCGTTGGACCGACAGAGCGGACCGTGCTCGAGACGGTGGATCTGACCGCAAGTCTTGGCGGTAAGGACTACGACAAGCAACTCGAGAGTCGGCAAACCGAGCTGCGCCAGCTGGCGTGGAAGGCCAAGAATCAGGGGCGCAACACAGTCATGGTCTTCGAAGGCTGGGATGCGGCCGGCAAAGGCGGCGCCATTCGCCGCGTCACGGCCGGTATGGATGCACGCCTCTACCGCGTGATCTCGACGGCTGCGCCGACGGACGAGGAACTCGCCCATCACTATCTGTGGCGCTTCTGGCGTCACATCCCTCGTGCCGGGCACATGACGATCTATGACCGATCCTGGTATGGCCGCGTTCTAGTGGAGCGGGTCGAGCGCATTGCGACCACTGAAGCCTGGAAACGGGCCTATCAGGAAATCAATGACTTCGAGGAGCAACTGGTCGAACACGGCGTAATACTGTTCAAGTTCTGGCTCCATATCAGCCCAGAAGAGCAGCTTGCGCGCTTCAAGCAGAGGGAGAAGATTGAGCGCAAACAGCACAAGATCACCGACGAGGACTGGCGCAACCGGGCCCGCCGGCATGCCTATCGTGCCGCAGTTCACGACATGGTTGCCCGCAGCAGTACCGACTACGCGCCCTGGACGCTGATCAGCGCCAACGACAAGAAGCGTGCGCGGATCGAGGTGCTCGATACGGTTTGCGAGCGCCTCGCCAAGGAGTTGGACTGATCAGTCAGCGGATCTTGCGCAGCAACTCGGCGTTGCCGCCCGATGCCGCGGTGTTGACGGTGAACGTCCGCTCGGTGCTGAAACCCAGCAGATAGTGCGGTCCGCCGGCCTTGGGACCCGTTCCCGACATTCGCTGCCCTCCAAAGGGCTGTGAACCGACCACCGCGCCGATCATGTTGCGATTCACGTACATGTTCCCTGACGGAACCGCGCGGAACAGTTGCCTGGCCCGGCGTTCGATGCGCGAATGCAGACCGAAGGTCAATCCGTAGCCCGCCTCGGCCACCTCTGCAAGACAGGCTTTCAGATCTGACTCCCGAAAACGCCGGACGTGCAGGATGGGGCCAAACTGCTCACCGCCAACGTCGCTGATGTGATCGATACCCAAAAGCATCGGCGCCACGTAGCTACCGCAGGCGTCGATGGCATGAGGTATCTGCAGGCGATGTTTGAGTTTTGTTCTACCCGCCAACGCTTCGGCATGAACATGCAGCTTATTCCGGGCATTGTCATCGATGACTGGACCCACATCAGTGGCTGGATCGCGAGGGTCACCGATCACGAGCGCATCCATGGCCCCCTCGATCATCGCCAGCAGATCATCGGCAATGGCATCCTGGACGTATAGAACGCGCAACGCCGAACAGCGCTGACCGGCACTGCCGAAAGCGCTGGTGAGGACGTCGTCGGTAACCTGCTCGGGTAATGCACTGGCATCCACGAACATGGCGTTCAAACCACCCGTCTCCGCGATCAGTGGAATGAGAGGACCCGGGCGCTCAGCCAACCTCCGGGCAATGCTCCGGGCCGTCGCCTCGGAGCCGGTGAACGCAACCCCCGCGACACCTGGGTGCATGACCAGCGGCTCACCCAATTCAGGCCCGCTGCCGGGAAGCAGGTGCAGCACGTCCACCGGCACGCCCGCGCCATGCATGAGAGTCACCGCGCGGAAGGCCATCAAGGGGGTCTGGTCCGCGGGCTTGGCCACTACAGCATTGCCGGCCGCCAACGCGCCGGCCACCTGGCCGGTGAAGATCGCCAAGGGAAAGTTCCAAGGGCTGATGCAGGCGAACACGCCGCGTCCGTGCAGACTGAGCTCGTTGCGCTCACCGGTGGGCCCGGGAAGCAGCTGGCTACCCTCGAACTGGATGCGCGCGAGGCTGGCGTAGTAGCGCAGGAAATCCACCGCCTCGCGCACCTCATCCAGCGCGTCCGCAATGGTCTTTCCCGCCTCGATCACAGCCAGATGCATGAGGCCCATAAGATCCGCTTCGAAGGCGTCGGCGACGCGCTCCAGGATCCCGGCGCGCTCAGAACCACCCCGTGCATCCCAGGCCGACTGCGCAGCAAGAGCCATGTTTACTGCCGCATCCACGTCCTCTGCGCGTGCCTCGATGACCACACCCGCAGGATCGTCGAGCCTTGCAGGATTGTGCACTTCCAGTGGCGAACCCGCACCAGATCGGCCTCCTATCAACGGGGCCGCCACACGGATCTGCGCGTCATAGCCCTGGAAGGCCATGGCGACCTCGTCCAGGACACGCTTGTCGTCCAGGTCCAAGGACAGCGCATTGCGACGCGGTGCAAACAGAGACGCCGGCAGCGCGATGTCTGGATGCCGCACGGCATCGAGACTGCGCACCTCGACAAAGGGATCGGTGACCACTTCATCGACGGGATAGCGGGCATTGAGGAAACGGTTGACGAAGGAAGAGTTGGCGCCGTTCTCCAGCAGGCGTCGAACCAGATAGGACACCAGTTGCTCATGACCACCAACGGGAGCATAGGTGCGCACAGGGGGCAGCTCCGGATAATGCTCCCCTGCCACCCGATACAGCAGCTCTCCCATGCCATGCAGCCGCTGGAACTCGAACGCAGCACCCTTCGCCGCCATGCCCATGACGCTGGCTACGGAATGGGCGTTGTGGGTGGCGAACTGCGGCGCGAGCCAACCGTCGTTCTCGAGCAAGGCCGCGGCGCAGACCAGCCAGGACAGATCGGTGCTGGCCTTACGAGTAAAGACGGGAAAGTCCACCAGCCCCGCCACCTGGGCATGCTTGATCTCCGCATCCCAGTAGGCTCCTTTGACCAGACGGACGGGGAAGCGACGGCCGCTGTCCCGGGCCAGGGCCTTGAGCCAACAGATCAAATCCCGGGCGCGTTTACCGTAGGCCTGCACCACGAAACCGGCGCCATCCCAGCCGGCGAGGTCCGGATCCCGGGCCAGGCGCTCGAACAGTTCCATCGAGGGCAGCAGACGCGACGACTCTTCCGCGTCGATGCTCAGACCGATACCGCCATAGGCGGCCCGCAGGGCCAGCGCCTTCAGGCGCCGGTACATGACGTCACGGACACGCTCGAAGTGCATGACCTCATAGCGGGGATGCAGCGCCGAAAGCTTCACCGAGACACCCGAACGGGCCTGGGGCTTGCCGCTGCCGGCCGCCGACACCCGATCAATGGCATGGGCATAGGACTCACCATAGGCAGCCGCATCAGCCTCCGTACGCGCGCCCTCGCCGAGCATGTCGAAGGAAAACAGCGCTTCACTGCCGTATTCCTTGCGGCCCCGGCGAATGGCCTCGTCGATGCTCTCCCCAAGAACAAATTCATGGCCGAGGATGCGCATGGCGCCATAAAGCGCACTGCGGATGACCGGCTCACCGGTTCGTGACACCAGCCGCCGCAGCCAGGTTGCAGGGCCGGAGCGGAACTCCGCGGTGGGTGTGATGACCCGGCCGGTGAGCATCAGCGCCCAGGTCGAAGCATTGACCAGCAGCGCGTCCGAGCCACCGAGATGAGTCGCCCAGTCACCGGACAGTACTTTGTCAGAGATGAGTGCATCGGCGGTGCGGTCATCGGGAATACGCAGCAGCGCCTCCGCCAGACACAGCAAGGCGACCCCTTCCTCGTTGGAGAGGCCGTACTCCTCGAGGAAAGCATCGAGACGACTGCGATCGGAGCGATGTGCGCGGGCACGCCGGACCAGCTCACGGCCCTCGTCCAGCGCCCGGCTCCGCATGGCGCTGCCTGGCGAAAAAGCCTCGACGAGGTCATTGACCACCGCCTCCTCGTCGCGCAGCTTCGAGCGCGCGATCTGCTCAAGGAGATCCGCGTGGGTGAGTCCGGGCACGTCAAATCGATGATCTGGCACGGCATGCCTCCGGGTTGTCAGAGGATTCTACGCGGGTTGTGCCAATACCGTCTGCGTGACTCGGGCGATCAAGCCATCCTCCTGCCAGCACTCCGCCGACACGACGCCCCGTCCGTCGGGGCTGTGCTGGTTGAGCGATACCAGGCCGACCGCGCCGGGCAGCGGCAGACGCAGGACGTGCAGCGAGATATCGGCATTGATGAAACCGATACGTCCCTCGGGCTCCTCAAGGCGACGCTGCGAGACGCCGTTGGCAAAGTCCGCGAGAGCCGCCAGCTGAACCATGGGCGTCAAGGGAATACCGGGAGCGAGATCGAGCGGCAGTCGCAGCCAGCCTCCGCCTGCGCCGCCACCGTCGAGACCGGAATCGCGGCGCACCAGCAGCCGCAGGTGAAGGCCGTCCTTGCCGGTCATGTCGCGGCCACTCTGGTTCTTCACCACATCCGAGAGGCTCGCCTCGGGCAGTGAGTCTTGTGGCGGCAAGGGGCACTTTGCAGGTGACACTTCGGCGCTGACGGCCATGGCGGCGGTGTGGAGACTGCTGGCGCGCACCAGTTCCTTGCCAGCGCTGCTGAGCACCGCTTCGTGAACGCAGAGTCTGCGACCCTGACGCAGTGAGCGCACGCTTACCACAAGCGGAGCACGAGGCACCGGACGGAACAGATCCAGGGACAATCTCGCCAATTGGAAGTCCGCCGCCACCGCCTCCCCCAGCACGTGACAGAGCAGAGCCGCCGGAGCCCCGCCGTGAAGGGTGTCGCCCCAGGGCCCCATGGCGGCCGAGGTCGGCAGCCACGTGCTGCCTTCGCGGGTGAAGATGGCGTCGGTCATCAAGCTTCCTCGCTCGTCGTTGTCAGCCCTCCCCCCAGATTCATTCTCAGATGGGATGGCGATAATTGATCCGAATTAATACACTGGAGACGTACTCGTTCCGGCCAGAGGATGCCATGGATTTCAACGACAGCCCCACTGAAGCCGCCTTTCGCCAGGAAGTTCGGGCCTTCCTCGACCAGCACGCGAGGCTGCGGCGGGAGCCCAGCGAGAGTGCCTACGACGAGGCGAAAACGGATGCCGATCGCCTTGCCATAGCCAAGCGTTGGCAGCAGACCCTTGCTGACGCGGGTTGGGCATGCCTGAGCTGGCCGACGACCTTTGGTGGACGCGACGCCACGCCCATCGAGCAGGTGATCTGGAATCAGGAAGTGAAGCGCTACGTCACGCCCGATGGCCTGTTCATCATTGGCCAGGGCATGTGCGCCCCCACCCTGATGGCCTACGCCACCGAGGAGCAGAAGGCCAAGCATCTCCCCCGCATCGCCAGCGGTACCGAAGTCTGGTGCCAGCTGTTCTCCGAACCCGTGGCCGGCTCAGATCTGGCTGGCATCAAGACCCGAGCCATCAAGGAGGGTGATGACTGGGTGGTCAACGGCCAGAAGGTATGGACCTCCGGCGCCCACTATTCCGACTGGGGCATCCTGATCACCCGGACCGACCCCAGCGTTCCCAAGCACAAGGGCCTGACCATGTTCTTCCTGGACATGAAGACCCCTGGCGTGGACATCCGTCCGATCAAGCAGATCAACGGCAACAAGGACTTCAACGAAGTCTACTTCACCGACGTCCACATTCCCGACAGCCAGCGTCTCGGCAAAGCGGGTGAGGGTTGGAAGGTCGCTCTGGTGACGCTGCTGAACGAGCGCCTGGCCGTCGGCAGTGGCCTGTCCAATACCGTCATGGACGTGTTTCGCGCCGCTCAGACCGTGGAACTCGACGACGAACCTGCCATCCGCAACTCCGCCGTGCGCGATCAGCTCGCCGACTGGTACTGCAGGGAGATGGGCCTGAAGTACACCACCTACCGCATGATCACAGCGCTCTCCCGCGGCCAGGACCCGGGACCGGAAGCGTCCATCAGCAAGGTGGTGGTGGGTGCGAACAACAACCAATCCGCCAGTTATGCCCTGGACTTACAGGACAGCGGCGGCATTCTGGACGACGAAGAACTGTCCGGCTTCGGCAATCAGTTCCAGCGTCAGTTCATGCGTTCTCCGGCCAACCGCATTGAGGGTGGCAGTGACGAGATCCTGCGCAACATCATCGCCGAACGCGTCCTTGGCATGCCACCGGACATCCGGCCAGACAAGAACGTGCCGTTCAACGAGGTTCCCGGAGCCAGCAGCAAGGGCTGAGTTCCGGACTGCACTGGGCGCCGCTGAAGTCTCCTCAGACTTTTCCCGCACCACTCATACCGCGACATCAGCCCGGCCTTGAGCCGGGCATACTCGTCGGCATCGATCGCCCCTGCTCCAGTGCCCAGGAGCGATCGCTACTACTGGCCAATGGGAACAGCTCCCATGCACACATAGGTCGCCAGATTCTCGTTCCGGCGAACCACCAGCAGAGTTGCTACCAGCAGCGTTGCCACCATTGCCATGATGATCTTCAAGCCGCCCTTTCGGGAAGCTTCACGAAAAGTTTCGCACCCATCTGCGCCGCATGCGAAGCCCAGTGGTGAAGTTGGCGAAAATCGCCACTCACGTGCCAAACTCACCAACCCAGCGTCGGCGCCAGCCCCACATCAACTGCGCCAGAATGATATAAAACAATGACTTAAGCGATCCCGAAAGCGTTGGCACGAAGCGTGTAATAACCGAGGCGTCAGCAAGCCCCGCATCAAGCCGGGGCGTTCATGGAGGAAGCACCATGCTCACACTTCATCGCATCAGCCGGCTGCGCGAGCCCCGCAGCAATCGCGCCTCGACCGCGCTTTTGATCCTAACGTTCAGCGTCTTCGCGGCCCTGGGTCATCTGGCCATCGAGCAGCAGCGCAGCGACGCCGATTGGGTCCAGGATTCGACGCCAGCAACATCCAAGGCCGCGCTCGAACGTTGGTCGCTGCTGCAACACCTACGGTTCTAAGGGTTTTAATTCAGGGAGGCCGAAATCATGAATACGCGCCACGAACGTCCGCCGCGATTTCTCCGCGATACAAATGCCGCCTATCTTGGAGGCGTCTGCGCCGGCATTGCCCGCGGACTGAGAGTCAGAGCCATCGCTGTCAGAGTGGTGATGGCGATTGCCGCGGTACTCTTCACCACACCGACCCTGATGGCCTATGCCGCCGCCTGGCTGCTGATGGATTCCCGCGACGAGTATCGACGGCCCTGACCCCTATCTCGGCAGGACGACGTAACCCGCCCGCGGAAAGTGCACCACCACTTCACCGAGGGCCGGATCACGGCGCAACAGGGCGATCTCTTCGGCGTTGATCACCAGCAGATCGCCGGTTACCAGATCGCGACCATAGTCATCAGGCGCCACTTCCACCTTCATGCCGGGGCGCAGCCCGTTGGGCTCGTCGGGATCGCCCGATGGCAAGGTCTCAGGTGTCTCCATCGCAGCCAGAGCCAGAGCGTCCCGGGCAGCAATCTCCCGTCGTTGTCCATGACCCATGGCCGCCATGCGGGCCTCCCAGGCCCTGATGCGCGCAAAGCGGTCGATCAGACCGGCCTCTTCCGGACAAACCTGCCTCAGAAACCAGACCACGTGCCAGGGATGCAGATCGAGCATTCCCGGTACCGCACCGGCAAGGAAGGGACGTCCATCAAGCAACTGCCTATCGACCAGATTGAGGTGAGCCCGGTACTGCTCGCGCATTACCGGGACGGCTGCCCGCATGCGGGCCACGTCGAAACGCGTCCCAGACATCTGCGCCCGGTCGTCGATGAAAGCCTGCGACACTGAATGACCAATGCTGCCAAAGATCAATTGCACCGCGACCATGAAAAAACTGCGATCAGCCCAGAACCCGAGCGCGTCCGTCATGCCATCAGATCCTTCGGGATAGAGGCTCGGTTCTGGAAAACGCCGCTCCAACTCGCGCAGAATCAAGGCGCTGTCGCACCAGATCTCGGCACCGATCTGCATGGAAGGGGTCCGCCGATAGCCGCCCGTCAACGGCAGGTAATCGGGCTTGGGCATCATGTTGGGAATCAGAACGCTGCGCCAACTGATGCGCTTGATGCCCATGGCCACCCTGACCTTCTCCGAAAACGGCGAGCTGTCATAGTGATGAAGAATCGGTTCCATCAGATTCACAGGCGCCTCCAGCGCATTGACGTGTCCCGAGCCCTAAGCGCACAGTCGTCCGCGCTTCATGTCCGGGACACCATGGACGCCGTCATGGCGTCCCACTGCTACTCTATCCCCTTGGGGCCGGTCCTGCGGACTCCGGAGCGGATCGGGTGCTGGCCGCAAGCGTCTCGAAATCCCGCGCCAGACTGGTCAGACGACCCGAAAGACGCCGCTTCTGATCAGGCTCCAGATGGTTGATCAGATCCACCGCAAATTGCCGATAGATACGCTGGTGGCGGGCGACGATTTCACGATAGCTCGGTGTATGCCAACGCTCGCGGTGGAGCATCAGCTCGACGATGCGTTCGTCGAACGCATCCATCTGGTTGCGCTGCCGCAAGGCATCGAGAAGATCAGCCTGCCAGAGCCGACGAAACGCCACCCACTCGGTATTGTCCGGTGCAATCGATTCGCTCACGGTCTCGAGCAGGGCTTCCTGCTCGGGTGTCAGGCGACCGATCCAGCGATCCAGACCATCGCGGGTCTTCTGGCGCCAGACCGCCCGCTGCTCCGCCACTGACAGGCCCTCGTAATCGGCATTCAGATCCTCGTTGGAAGCCTCGAGCGCTGCCTTAAGCCCGCGCACCTGTGCATCGCTGAAGCCCGCCATCAGATCGACCGCCACAGGTGCCATGCGCTGGAGCATGACTGCAATCAGTTCCTGTGCACGCTCCTCCATGGCCGTGAGCTCTTCGAGATCGACACCGTCTTGCAACCCGGCATCGAAATCCTCGATCAGACTGGCCCAATGCGGCAGCTGCTGATGGCGGTGCCAGTGCAGGTAGACTCGAGCCTCCTGACGCAGCCAGCTACGCTGAGCACGGTTGAGATCGACGTAATCCGCAGCACGCCAGACAACTGCCCGGTCCAGATTCGAGTAGACCAGGCGAACGCTGCTGCAGGCACCAAGAAGAGATACTGCGATGAGCAGCAACAGGCAGCGCTGAAGGCATTTCATGGTGCTGTCAAAGCAAGCCGGCATGAGTACGATCTCCTTGCGGATCCTCGATCCAGGCTGCGATCGGCGCCACCTCTTTGACCAGCTTGACCGTTCTCATACGCTCTCCCCCTCCTCAACGAGCCGGCCAGTGTCCTGCCAGCTCAGGAAAGCCAGCATCCATTGGCCCACCAGTTCGCGCGCAATGGGCAAGTTCAGCGAGTCCACACCACGCTGGTAGACTGTTTCGCCGAGCAGATCACGGCGGAAGGCCATGAGATCGGCCGAGTAGGCCTTGGCGAACTCCGGGTGGCCCTGAATGGCCAGGATGTGGTCACCGACAGTGAAGGCGGCGTTGGGACAGAAGTCATTCTCGGCCAACAGATTCGCGCCTTCAGGCAGACGCGTCACCTGATCCTTGTGGCTTGACAGCAAGGCGAACCCATCACTGTGAGGACGCATCCATCCCGGCGCCGCGGTAGTCCGGCTGGCGTGGACGCCCACGGCCCAGCCCGCTTCGGCAGCCCGGGTCTCGCCGCCGAGAACCTGGGCAATGAGCTGGTGACCGAAGCAGATGCCGATGAGTTTGTGCCGCTGCTTATGCAAGGCCAGCACGAAATCACTGAGCCTGGCGATCCAGGGCAGGTCATCATAGACCGAATCCCGAGAGCCGGTGATCACGTAACCATCGCACTCGCTGGGGTCGGCCGGGAAGTCTCCATGTTGCACGTCGAAGTCACGAAATGTGGGCGCCGGCATACGAGCCGCCAGCGCCGCATCAAGCAGCAGGTCATGGAACATGTCCGGATAGTCACCGTGGCGATCGACGAACTCTTCGCGCACACGATCAGTCTGAAGGATTCCAATATGCAGGGCGCGGGAGCTGAGATCCAAGGGCATGACGTCCAACGGGGAGCCTAAGAGAAGAAATCAGATGATCTCGAAGTAGCGCGCGAGCTGCCAGTCGTTGACATGACGTTCGTACTCTCGCGCCTCCCATTCCCGGGTCGCACAGTAGTGCTCCACAAAGGCATCCCCGAACCAGTCCCGGGCCAGTCGGGAGCCTCGTAGCAGGGTTGCCGCCTCGCGCAGATGCGTCGGCAGCCGCAGCACATCCGGAAGCCGATCTTGAGTGTCATAGGCATTGCCGGTCACCGGCGAATCAGGTTCGACGCCATCGACGATGCCCTGGACGCCGGCGGCCATCACGGCCGCTGCCACCAGGTAAGGATTCGCGTCGGCGCCGCTGGCGCGGAATTCCAGGCGCTGACTGCGCGCCCCGCCCGGGATGACCCGCAGGGCGCAGGTACGATTCTCGACTCCCCAGGTCGCCGCCGTCGGCGCCCAGGCCCCAGGCACCAGTCGGGTAAACGCATTCACCGTTGGTGCGAAGAGGGCGGTGAGCTCACGCATGTAGCGCTGGACACCGCCCAGAAAATAACGCTGAACCTCCGCCATGCCATCCTCCGTCGTGGAGTCGTGAAACACCGGCTCACCATCCAGCCCGCACAATGACACGTGCAGGTGACCGCTCTGGCCCGGATACGCCATGGACCACTTGGCCATGAAGGTTGCCATCAGGTCTCGCTTCT